>NZ_JAGPUP010000555.1:0-104761 GCF_018069605.1 Microvirga sp. HBU67558
CCCGATTGTCCGGCCAAATGTCGATAACGGTTATCTAGGGTCTCCTTGCGGCGAATACAAGGCGGAGTCGGGATTTGTTTCTCGGTGCGCTTCGAAAAACTTGAACCTGCGAGGGTTTCAGCTGTCCGCCGACATGGCTTGCGCAGCCGTTGTTTTTCGATTTTCTGTCCTCTCCTCGCTTTTACCTTGCATTGATCCCGAACATCGCCCATATACCATTCATCCAACCGACATGTTCGGCCTGCTCTCTGAAGCTCATGATTGAGCGCCGAGCCCGCTTTCCGCATCTTTGAAGTTTGGTCGCTGCGTGGAACAACGCGGCGGATCCGTCGTTTTGCACCGCACTCGACATCATCAACGAACAATAATGTCGGCCCGGCGCGATGTCGGAGCCGCCCAAGGACATCATGAAGACCCTTTCCCATTCCAAGCCCGCCGAAGGCCGCCTTCAGCTCTCGACGACGAAGCCTCCCCGCAAGGCCAGCCTCACTTGGCAGCCCCAGCAAAGCACTCTCACCCGCGAAGAGATCCGGGCCATCATCCTCGAGCAGATCGGGTAAGGCCGTCGCTCACGAGCGAGGATGCCCGGGACTGACGGAGCTCCGCCCTGTGCGTCATGGCCGGGCCTGTCCCGGCCATCCCCATGCGGAAGAGCGCGGCGCCACAGGAAGTCCGGATCAGCGGGACGAACCCGATGACGACCGGGCACTGACCTGCGCTATTCCGCCCCCTCCCCGGCCCAAACGTTGACGCCGGGGCCGCCTTCCCGCACAAGAACCGCTTTCAGGGCGCGGAACGGAGCATTCCGCGCCGCTCAACGATGCTGTTGCGGGAATGCTCTTCAACTCGTTCATCTTCCTGTTCGCCTTCCTGCCGGCCGCGCTGCTGGCCCATGGCGCCGTGGAGCGGTTTCGTCCCGCATGGCGGCTGCCCGTGCTGCTCGGGCTGTCCCTGTTCTTCTACGGCTATTGGGACTGGCGGTTCGTGCCGCTCCTGATCGGCTCCATCGTGGTCAACTGGCTCGTCGCCAGGGCCTTCGTGCGCTCGGGGCTGTCGATCCTGATCCCGCTGGCGATCACCGCCAACCTGCTCGTCCTGGCGGTCTTCAAGTACTTCAACTTCTTCATGGATCTCGCCACCCTCGTGCCGGGGCTGCCGACGCTTCACATGGAGATCGCGCTGCCGCTCGGCATCTCGTTCTTCACGTTCCACCACATCATGTACCTGACGGATCTGAAGAAGGGCAAAGCGCCCCTTTACGATCCGGTCCGCTACGGCCTCTACATTGCGTTCTTCCCGCAGGTTCTCGCCGGCCCCCTGGTGCGCTGGAGCGAGATCATGCACCAGTTCGAGGAGCGGCCCTACCGGCGGCCCGATGCCGGCGAGCGCATCGCGCGCGGGCTCATGCTGCTGGTCTGCGGCCTGGCGAAGAAGACCCTGCTCGGCGATCCGCTCTCCGAATACGTCAACCCGATCTTCCAGGCGGCCGCCGCCGGCAAGGCCATCGCGCTGGGCGAGGCTTGGCAGGCGATGCTCGGCTTCACGTTCCAGATCTATTTCGACTTCTCGGGCTATACCGACATGGCGCTCGGCCTCGCGCTGCTCTTCGGCATCGTTCTGCCGCAGAACTTCGACGCGCCCTACCGGTCCGTGTCGCTGCAGGATTTCTGGCGACGCTGGCACATGACCCTGTCGCGCTTCCTGCGCGACTATCTCTACATCGCCATGGGCGGCAACCGGAAGGGCCTGGCGATCCAGCTCGCGGCCCTGTTCGCCACCATGACCCTGGGCGGCCTCTGGCACGGCGCCGGGCTGACCTTCGTCGCCTGGGGGGCCGCCCACGGGCTCGCGCTCGGAGCCGGCGTGCTCTGGCGGCGCGCCGGGCTTGCCTTGCCGCGCCCGGCGGGCTGGGTCCTGACGATGCTGTTCGTGATGCTCACCTGGGTGCTCTTCCGCGCCACGAGCTTCGACGCGGCGCTGCGGATCTACGAGGGCCTGATCGGCCTGGGCGGGGCGGATCCGTCGATCAAGTGGCGGACGATCCTGGTCGCCGCGCTGGTCGCCGTGCTCGGCCCCACAGCCTGGACCTTCGTGCACCGGATTCCGCCGCGCCGGGCGATCGCGATCGGCTTCGCGGTTCTCCTGGTGGTCGTTCTGTTCAAGCTCGGCGACGATGCGAATTATGAATTCATCTATTTCCAGTTCTGACGCGGCCGCCCGGCCCGACGGCCCGCTCTGGCGGCGCTTCGCCGTCACCCTCGTGGCGGGCGCGGCAGCCGTCCTGGCCCTCGCCCTGGCGGCGATCTTCCTGATCGACCCCTACGACACCGGCCGCTCGCCCTTCTTCTCCCAGGCGGGCGTGCGCGCGCTGGCCCCGGCGACGGGCAACGCCAGCCGCGGGCGCGACCCGGCCTTCGATGCCATGATCGCGGGGAATTCCCGGATCCAGCTCATCTCGCCGGAGCGGCTGAAGGCCGCCACGGGGCTGGATTTCGTCCAGATGTCGGTTCCGGGCTCGGGGCCCAGGGAGCAGCTCGCCCTCATCGACTGGTTCCTCGGCCATCGGCGGGCGCCGGTGAAGGCCCTGCTGGTGAGCATCGACGAGAGCTGGTGCACGGCCGATCCCGCCCTGCCGAGCGAGCGGCCCTTCCCGTTCTGGCTTTATGCTGCAAGCCGCCTCGACTACGCCCGCGGGCTGCTGCGCTGGGAGGTTCTGGAGGAGGTGCCTCCGCGACTGTCCCATCTGCTGGGCATGAGCGCCGAGCGGCTGCGCCCGGACGGCTACTGGGATTACGACGCCGAATACACCCAGAAGGGCGACAAGGCGGCCGCCGCCCACCGCCAGGAAATGCGGGCGCGGCCCTATGCGAATGCCCAGCGCTACGACCGCGACCCGGCGGAAGGCACGCGCTCGTTCCCGGCAGCCGAGCGGCTCGGAACCCTCGCGGCCGCGCTCCCGGGCGATGCGGTCCTCATCCTGGTCGTGCCGCCGCTCTACATCAACGCGCTGCCCCCGGAGGGCACCGAGCAGGCCTTCCGCCTGCGGGCCTGCACGGCGGCCCTCGCGGAGGCCGCCCGGAAAGGTCACGCGCGCACGGCGCTGATCGACTGGCGGACCGACCGTCCGGAAACCCGGGATCCGGCCCGGTTCTTCGACCGGGTCCATTACCGGCAGCCCGTCGCCCGGGCCATGGAGGCGGACATCGCGGACACGTTCCGGCGTCTGCGCTGACGCGTGCGGTTTGCCGCACCGGCCGGAAAAAGGGTAGGAAGAAAGGCAGGAGAAAAGCCGGAGCCTCCGGTTCCGCCCAGACGAGGAGCACGCCATGGCGAAGAACACGATCTGCCTCTGGTACGACAAGGATGCCGAGGCGGCGGCCCGCTTCTATGCCGAGACCTTTCCCGACAGCCGGGTAACGGCCGTGCACCGCGCCCCCGGCGACTACCCGTCCGGCCGGGAGGGCGACGTGCTGACGGTCGAGTTCACGGTGGCGGGCGTGGCCTGTCTCGGCCTCAACGGCGGCCCTGCGTTCAAGCACACCGAAGCCTTCTCGTTCCAGATCGCCACCGACGATCAGGCCGAGACCGATCGCTACTGGAACGCCATCGTGGGCCATGGCGGCCAGGAGAGCGAATGCGGCTGGTGCAAGGACCGGTGGGGCGTGTCCTGGCAGATCACCCCGCGCGTCCTGATGGAAGCACTCGCGGCCGGCGGCGCCGAAGCCAAGCGCGCTTTCGACGCGATGATGACCATGAAGAAGATCGACGTCGCGGCGATCGAGGCGGCGCGGCGCGGATGAGACCCTCAAGCATCGGACGGAAAACCGGATCCACTTTTCGCTGACGTGGCCCTCTGGGTCCGTCCGATGCTCTAGGCGCGCACGTGCCGCCACGCGGCCAGGATCGCGTCGGCGGAACGGTCGATATCGGCTTCGGTGGTCGGGCCCGAGATCACCGAGAGCCGCAGCACCCAGGCGCCGCGCCATTGCGACCCGCCGGCGAAGAGCGTCCCGTCCTCCTGGATGCGCCGGATCGTCCGCAGGGTCAGGGCGTCGCCGTCCGCGACGGGCTCGTCCGGACCGAACCGGACGATCACCTGGTTGAGCGCCACATCGTTGACGATGCGCAGGCCGGGCTCGGCGGCAAGGCGACCGGCAAGGCGCTGCGCGAGCCGGCAATGCTCCTCGACCATGCGGGCGATCCCGTCGCGCCCGAGATGGCTGAGCATCGTCCAGGTGGCGAAGCCGCGGGCCCGGCGGGACAGTTCCGGCACGTAGTGGGACGGGTCGCGCTCGCCCTCGCCGATGCCCGGCAGGTAGCTCGCCGCACTGGTCATGGCGCGCCGGTGGGCGTCCGCGTCGCGGACGATGGCATAGCCGCAATCGTAGGGGGTCTGGAGCCATTTGTGCCCGTCCGTCGCCCAGGAATCGGCGCCCTCGATGCCGGCGCCCAGATCCGCCCGGGACGGGCAGGCCCGAGCCCACAGGCCGAAGGCCCCGTCCACATGCACCCAGGCGCCCTGCGCGCGGGCCCGCGGCACGATGGCCGCGTGGTCGTCGAACGCCCCGGTGTTGATCTGGCCCGCCTGCGTGATCGCGATGGTGGGCCCCTGGCACCGGCCGAGAGCCTGGGCGAAGGCGTCCGGGCGCAGGCGTCCCTGGCCGTCCGTGCCGATCCGCACCACCCGGTCGTGGCCGAGCCCCAGGAACTGGAGCGCCGAGAACACGGTCGCGTGGGCCTCGTCGCCGATGAGCACGTGAATGGGGGGCGCACCGAACAGACCTTGGCGCTCCACGTCCCAGCCCGCGCGCCGCAGCACCTCGCCACGGGCGGCCGCCAGGCACACGAAATTCGCCACGGTGGCGCCCGTGACGAAGCCGACCGAGGCCTCCCGCGGGAGATCCAGCAGTTCGAGCAGCCACCCGGCCGCAACCGTCTCGGCGGCGGCCGCCGGAGAGGCCGTGTGGTTGCCCGCATTCTGCCCCCAGGCCGAGGTCAGCCAATCCGCCGCGACGCCAACCGGATGCGAGGCCCCGATCACCCAGCCGAAGAAGCGTGGACCCGTCGTGGCGTGGAGGCCCGGCGTGGCTCGCCGGACGAGATCGCGGATCACGTCCTCGGCCGGCAGGCCGGTCTCGGGCGTCGGTTGCGTGAAGGCCGCCAGGGCGTCGGAGTAGGTTTGCTCGGGTCGCTGGAGGCGCCGGCCGATGAGGCTGCGGAAGTCGGAGGCCGCGGACGCCACGGTCTCGAACAGCGTGCGCGTCAGGCCGGCATCGGCCGCTTGTCTCCGATCCATGGCTCGGGCTCCGGGCAACCTTGCGCCCAGCATGACGCATCCCCGGGGCGATCACAACCGGGACGGCCCGACCCGTCCCGGCGCCGGACCGAGGCGCGACTGTAACGATCTGTTAACCACGATGGGAAATACTCTTGTGACAATCTCAGGCTGGTTCGCAGCCGATCACGTCAGGGGCGGAGTACCAACAGGGAGCCCAATGAGTACCGAGAGAAATTCGGATCACAAGGTGTCGGGTCCGCGGCTTGGCCCCGATGCGCGGAAGCGGATCGCAGCCCACCTCCAGGCCATCTTCGCGGAGATCGAGGGTCAGCCGATCCCGGACGATCAGATCGACCTGCTGCTCGCCCTGCGGCGGGCCGAGCGCGAGCTCGGGCGAAAGGAAACCTGACGGGAACGGATCCCGGAACGATTGGAGCACGCCTCGTCATCGAACGGCCGCGCCGTCCGACATGCCGCAGGTGCCGCCTGGAACCCGATCGCGGTTCGGGGTGTTTCGGTCTCCCTATCGTTTCGACCCTTCCGGAAAGCTCCCGTTGCCAGATCAGTTGCGTTTCCTCGTTGCCGAAAGCGAGCCGCCCGAAGCCCGGGAAAGCCGCCGCGAGAGCGTGGGACGCAGTTCGGGAGAAACCTATGTCGATACCTTGCGCTTCCTTGCACCCGAGGCCGTTTGCCATCGGGTGAAGCCGGCCGACAAAGGAGCCGCGCTGCCCGACCGGGCCGGCCTGAAGGCCTATCATGCGGTGTTCGTGACCGGCTCGCCGCTTCACCTCTACCAGGACACCCCCGAGACGCGCCGCGAGGTCGACCTGATGCGGGCCGTGTTCGAGGCGGGCGTCCCCTCCTTCGGATCCTGTGCCGGATTGCAGGTGGCCACTATGGCGGCCGGCGGCATGGTGCGTCCCAGTCGCAGAGGCCGGGAGGCGGGCTTCGCGCGCCGCATCACGCGCACGGAGGCAGGGCATCGGCATCCGCTCCTTGCCGGCCGGCCGGCCTCCTTCGACGCTCCGGCCTTCCACTCGGACGAGGTGGAGACACTGCCGGAAGGAGGAACGCTGCTGGCGCTCAACACGGTCACCGAGGTTCAGGCCGTCGAGATCCGGCATGAAGCGGGCGTGTTCTGGGGTGTCCAGTACCATCCCGAACTCGACCTGCGCGAGGTCGCGGGAGCGCTGCGGCGTCAGTGCGACGACCTGGTCAGGGAAGGATATGTGGGCAGCTCCGGCGATCTCGAGAAGCACGCTGCCATGATCGAGGCTCTCCACCAGGCCCCCGACCGACGAGATCTTGCCTGGATGCTCGGGCTCGACGCGCAGGTCACCCAGGTGGAGCACCGCCTAGCGGAACTGCGCAATTTCATTCGCTTCGTGATCGAGGGTCGATAACCGACCGGGGTTCCGGTGCGCGGCGAAGATCTGTCCGTCGCAGGCGCGCGGCGCACCGGTGCCGCGTCAGCGTCTTTCCAGGAGAACGTAAAGGCCGGGCACCGGGCGCCCCGCCTCGAGACGGATGCGGCTCTCCACGGTCTCCAGGACGACGAAGTCCGTGGCCGTCGACCGGACGTGTTCGAGCGAATGGGCGAAGCGGCCGGAGGGCTGCAGCGTGAAGCCCTCCCCGGCTGCGAGCTCGATGCTCAGGACGAACAACCCGCCCGGCACCAGGGCGCCGGCGGCCGCGCGCAGGAGCGGTCCGAGATCACCGAAATAGATCAGCGAATCCGCCGCGAACACGAGATCGAAGCGGTTCTGCGACGCCTCGAGATAGGCGACGGCCTCCGCCTTGACGAGTTCGGCATAGCCGCCGCGCCGGGCAGCCTCCGCCAGCATGCCGGCGGAGAGATCGACCCCGACCAGGCTCGTCCCGAGGGGCTGCAGTTCCGCGGCGGCCAGGCCGGTGCCGCAGCCCAGGTCGAGCATGGTCCTGAACCCGGTCCGGTGCCCGGCCACGAGCTGCGCCATCCGGCGCGGGGCTTCGTATTGCAGCGTCTCGAGCAATTTGCTGTCGAACTGGGGCGCGAACTGATCGAAATAGGTTTCGATGTACTCCATGGGAGCAGCCGTCATGACTCGACCGAGCACGGCGTCGAGCAGATAGCGCCTGACCGGATCGTTCGGCTTCTCGGCAAGTCGCAACCAGCCGAGCTCCGCGGCGGTTTCGAGATGACCGGCGGCGCTGAGAACCGAGAACGCGTCGCGCGCGATGATCTCGAGATCCTCGCGGTCCTCACCCGCAATCTCGGCATAATCGCGCAGGGCGTCCTGGACGCTGCCTTCGATCATGGCCTGGAACGTCAGCGCGCGGGCGCGCTTCTGCCGGGTCGGCGGATCGAGCGGCAGCGTCAGCCGGGCAGCCTCGTCGAATGCGCGCGCGCAGCCGGCGAAATCGGACACGATGAAGGAGAGGTGCCCGAGGGCGTAATGGGCGAGCCCGTTCACCGGATCGTGCGCGATGGACGCGCGCACGGCCGTCAGGGCGTCATCGTAACGCTTCTTCCTGAACAGCAGCAGGCCGAGCCCGAGATGAGCCGCGGCGGCCTCCGGCTTGAGCGCGATGGTACGCCGGTAGGCGTCCTCGGCCGTCTCGACGTCGTCCAGCCGGTCGGCCACGCCGGCGAGGGTCTGCCAGGACTGCGCGTTCAGCGGATCGAGGTCGAGGGATGTCCTGATCGCCGTCAGCGCCTCGTCGTCGCGGTCCGCGGCGCTGGTGACGCTCGCCAGATCGCGCCAGAGGTCGGGGTTCTGGGGCGCCAGGGAGAGTGCGGCGGCAAAGCATTGGGCGGCCGCGTCGAAACGTCCGTTCTCCCAGTGAACGAGGCCGAGCTGTCGCAGTGCCGGGGCCGGATGGCCGCACTGATCGATCATACGGCCGAAATGCGGCAGGCTCGCCTGCAGGGTTGCCACGAGCGTCATCGTGACGGTGACGTCGGGAAGCTGAATGGTCGTCATGAAATGGATCCAAAAATCATTTGCGCCGGAGGCAGGTCGTGGGATCAAGAATTAGCCGCTCTGGCTTTGCTGGACCTTGCAGGCCGACGCGGCATGGCGCCGAACCCCATCAACCTGGCGGGAGCTTCGCCCGGACACGTGCCTCCGATCCGTGACAATCGGCGTCACCGATCGGTCCCGCGTCCCCGCATGTAGGCCTGAGGGCTGCACCCCATCTCGGTCCGGAACGCATAGACGAAGGCCGAGCTGGAGCCATAGCCGAGTTCGAGGGCGGTGCGGGTCACGTCGAGGCCCCCGCCCATGAGCTCGATGGCCTTGAACAGGCGCAGGCGCCGCCGCCAGGAGCGCAGGCTCATGCCGATCTCCGCCTCGAAGCGGCGGGCAAGCGTGCGTACCGACATCCCGAGTTCCCGGCCCCATGCCTCCGGACGGCGCGCGTCGGCCGGATCCGCGTAGAGCGCTTCGCACAGGCCCGTGAGGGGCGATTCCCCGCGGGGCCACGGGAGCGCGCCGGGCAAGGGCTGCGCGCGCCGGAGCTGGTCCAGGATCAGGTCGGTCACCCGGCCGGCATAGCCGTCCCGATCCTCCTCCCCTTCGATGGCGGTGGCTTCGACGATGAGCGCCTTGAGCAGCGGCGTGACGCCGAACACGGTCGGGCGCGCCGGCAGGCCACGACCGGCCTCGTCGGCGATCCAGAGACTACGGAACTCGGCTCCGAGCAGGGATCCGGTCCGGTGCCGCAGGCCGGTCGGTAGCCAGACGGCCTGCTCCGGCGAGATCACGAAGGAGTGCCCCTCCGCCGCCACCGTCAGCACCCCCGAGATCGCATAAACCATCTGGTTCCAGCGGTGCTCGTGTTCCGGAAAGGAATGGCGGGCCGGAATCGACTGAGCCCGCACGGTGATCGGACGAGGCGCCGCCGCCCCGGGTGGCGCTTCGATCGTCTCCCACGCCATGTCGCGTTCCCCCATTTGGCAGTTGTTCTACATCATTTGGCCGACTGTCAAAATACGGCCAGGACGGTATGCCGTATAAGACCTCTCAACGAGCACCGATGCTCCTGTCCGCTCCCAAATGAGGATCCAGCCATGACCCGTTTCGACAGCCGTGGCCTTCCCCTGTCGACCACGTCCGACCCTGCGGCGGAACGCTACCGGGAAGGTGTCGACCTGCTCCTCTCGGCTTGGCCCGACGCGGCCGAGGTCCTGGAGGAGGCGATCGCAGCCGATCCAGACTTCGCTCTCGCCCACGCGGCCCGCGCCCGCCTGCACGTCATCCGTAGTGAGGTTACGAAGGCCAAGGCGCGGATCGCTACGGCGAAGGAGATCGTCGCGCGGCGCGGGACCGAGCGCGAGCGCAGCCACGTGGCTGTCCTCTCGCTGGCGATCAACGGGCAATCGGCCCAGGCGCTGGAGCGGGCGCTCGCCCATGCCGAGATCTGGCCGCGGGACGTGCTGATCCTGTCCCTGCCGCTCGGGGCCTTCGGGCTCTTCGCCTTCTCCGGCATGGCGGACCACGACCAGGCGCGCGTCGATCTCTGCGAGCGCCACGCCCGGCATTTCGAGACTGACGACTGGTGGTTTCTCACCTACCGGGGCTGGTCTCATGCGGAGAACGGCAACGTTGCGCACGGTCGGACGCTGACGCAGCGCGGCTACGACTTGCGCCGGAACAACGCCAACGCGGCACACGCGCTGTCGCACGCCATGTACGAGGGCGGCGCGCACGATGAGGCAGAGCGGCTGATCGCGGATTGGCTGCCGGGCTACGACCGCTCGGGAATCCTTCATGGTCACATCGCCTGGCACTCGGCGCTGGGCGCGCTGGAGCGCGGCGATCCCGAGCAGGCGCTCTCGATCTATGCGGATTACATCCAGCCGTCGGTGACCGCCGGGATGCCCATCAATGTGGTCAGCGACACTGCCTCGTTCCTGTGGCGGCTCAAGGCCTACGGCCACACGGTGCCGGCGGGGCTGTGGCAGGACGCGGCAGCCTATTCGGAAGGCTACTTCCAGAAGGCCGGCTTTGCCTTCGCGGACGTCCACATGGCGCTCATCGCGGCGGCGACCGGTGACAAGGCCGCAGTCGAGGAGCGCGTGAAGGCTCAGATGACGCTGATCGACGCGGGCGCCCTGGCCGCCGGCCCTGTGGTGCCGACGATCTGCCGCGCGGCCCTGGCCTTTGCGGAGGAGGACTACGCGGCTTGCGCGCGTATCCTGGAGCCGGTCGCGGCCGAGGTCGTGCGCATCGGCGGCAGCGGCGCCCAGCGCGAGATGATGGAGGACATGCTGGTGCTGGCCTTGATGCGCAGCGGCGAGGCCGCGAAGGCCGGTGAATTACTCGACCGTCGCCTCCATCGCCGCCCGTCGTCGCGCGACATGCGCTGGCACGGCCTGCTCGCCGCCTGAGAACTGCCATGTCACGCGCCGATGCCGATATCGCAGCCGGGCCCGCGCCCATGGCCCGGTCCGGAAACACCGACGTCCTGAGACTCGCAATTGCGCAGGCGCTCGCAGGCGCCAACTCGGCGGTCGTGTACGCCACCGGGGCCATTCTCGGCAACATGCTCGCGCCCAGCCGGGCTCTCGCCACGCTGCCGATCTCCATCTTCGTGGTCGGGATGGCAGCCTGCACCCTGCCGGCCGGCGCCATCGCCCGCCGCCATGGGCGCCGCGCGGCGTTCCTGGCCGGGACGGGATGCGGCGTGCTCACCGGGCTGCTCGCCGCCCTGGCCATCGTGCTCGGCTCGTTCTGGCTGCTCTGCCTCGGCACGTTCTTCGGCGGCGCCTACGCGGCCGTGGTCCTGTCGTTCCGTTTCGCGGCCGCCGACTGCGTCCCGCCGGAGCGGCGTCCGCGGGCCCTGTCGGCCGTCATGGCGGGCGGCGTGTTCGCCGGGATCATCGGCCCGCAGCTCGTCACCTACACCATGGACCTGTGGCAGCCCTACCTGTTCGCGGCGACGTTCCTGGCGCAAGCCGCCGTGGCGGCTCTGTCCGCCCTCGTGCTGCTCGGCGTGCGGGTCCCCATGCCCACGGCCGCGGAGATGGCCGGCGGCCGTCCGCTCGGCGCGATCCTGCGCCAGCCGCGCTTCATCACCGCGGTGATCTGCGGAGTGGTCTCCTACACGCTCATGAACTTCATCATGACGGCCGCCCCCCTGGCGATGCGCCTGTGCGGTCTGTCGCAGGAATCGTCCAATCTCGGCCTGCAATGGCACATCATCGCGATGTACGGCCCGGGCTTCTTCACCGGCCGGCTGATCACCCGCTTCGGTGCGCCCCGCGTGGTGGCCTCGGGATTGGCCCTGACGGCCGCCTCCGCGGCCATCGGGCTGACCGGGGTGGACGTCGCGCATTTCTGGCTGACCCTGATCCTGCTGGGCGTGGGCTGGAACTTCGGCTTCGTGGGCGCGTCGGCGCTCGTGCTGGAATGTCACCGCCCAGAGGAGCGCACGCGGGTCCAATCGCTCAACGACTTCCTGGTCTTCGGCACGATGGCCGTCGGCTCCTTCTCCTCCGGAGGGCTGCTGACAGCCTACGGATGGGACACGGTCCTGTGGGTCTCATTCGCCCCTCTGGCCGTGGCGGTCGCGGCCCTCGTGGTCACGGGGCCGGTTCGGGGCGTGAAAACAACCTAGCCCGGATCAGACAACCGTCCCGCAGGCCCCTCACGGCCCGATCCGCTCTGGCGGGCGCGGCGGCATGTGCTGGACTTCGGCCGTCAGGGGCGCGGGGCGACGGTATCCGGGTTTGACGGGATCGGCTTGATCGTTTCCTGGCTCGCGGCCCGTCCCGGGGCGTTCTCCGGACCGGAATGCGTCTCGCGCAAGGCGAAGAAAATCACCACGACGGCAAGGGCAACCGCTGCCAATGCCGTCCAATTGCGAATGCCCATCGTGCTCTCCTGGCCTGAGGCTCGCGCATCGCGCGGAACATTAGGTCCGCGCCGAACGATGCGCCGTCATCAGAAACGAAATCTGGAATTGACCCGGAAGCGTGTCTGCGTCCCGGTCGATGCTTCAGGGTCTGAACTCGAACGGGAGGAGCTGGTTCCTCCGGCCTAGCCGCAATCCGGCTGCGTTTCTCGACGCGAAAGCCGCCGGAATTTTGAACGTCGTCTCCCGACGATCAAACGAATTTGCAGAAAATTCGCCGGTGTGAAGCGCTTCACAGCGCAGCCCTCGACGATGGTTCAAAGTCTCATCATCGCCAACGGAGAGAGCATCTCAGGCGGTCTTGAGAGCAACGCTTAACACGAAGAGGAACCTACCATGGAAAACTTCCAGTTCTCTGAAAACGACATCTTCCAGGACGCCTTCAACACGGCCCTCGGCGGCAATGCGACCTCGGCCCAGGTGGCCAACATCACGGATGCCGACAAGCTTCTCGACGGCAGCACCGACTGGTTCGGCGGCGGCTACAACGAACAGCTCTCCTACAACGACATCGACCAGATGGCGACGAACACCGCCTACGGCGGCAGCGCGACCTCGGCCCAGGTGGCCGGCATCGTCGACAGCGACACGATGGTCGACACCAGCCACGGCCTGCCCCTCTTCTAAGAACTCTCTCCGTTCGGGGCGCCATCGCCACCAAGGCCCGGCGCTCCACCCCCCGGCCCTCTCAGCTCCCTGGGAGGGCCTTTTCGCATCTCGCGCTCGACGTTCACCGACGCAGCTGTCACGGCAGGATAAAGCAGCAAGGCCGGGATCGGGATCGCCTCCCCCGGCCTCTCGGCCGGCGGCGTCCGCCTGTGATGCGGTTCACAGCCCTTGTGCCGAAAGCCGTTCAATCTTCAACGATCGCCAACTGAGAGGGCATCTCGGGCGGTACTGAGCGCAACACCGACTTGAAAAGGACATTTCATGCCGAATTTTCAAATTTCCCTGAACGACATCAACCAGACGGCGGCCAATACGGGCGTTGGCGCCGATGCGTCGTCCGCTCAACTCGCCACCATCCATGATCCCGATACCATCTTCGATACTGGGGACAGCTGGGACTGGTCTTCCGGCGGCCCGGAGATCAACGTCCAGCTCGACACGAACGTCGTCAACCAGACGGCGGTCAACACGGCGTTGGGCGGCGATGCGGCATCGGCCCAGGCGGCGGCCATCAATGACCCCGACGCGCTCGTGGATTCCGGCAGCTACGATCACTCGCCGGACTTCAACTTCCAGATCTCCACCAACCTGATCAACCAGACGGCCGTCAACACCGCCGTCGACGTCGACCATCTCTTCCCGTTCGGGTAAGTCCCGCCGGCGAGGGAGCGTCATCGGCCGCGCCGATGACGCTCCCGCTTCATCTCGGCCCTGCACTTGTGGGGCGGTCGTGCTCCCGCCTCACGGCGTAGGCGTGGACAGGGCCTGTCGGAGCTGAGCGGGATCGACCGCGACCTTGAGCACCGTTCCGCCGAAATCCAGCACCAGGACGGGGTCGCCGCCGGCCTGCTCGATCCGCGTGCTCAAGGGCTGCACCGGCACGCTCTTGGCGTGATTGGGCCCGGCATCCGCGCCAAAGGTTCTGGGCGGCTTGTCCCTGTGGGTCCGCACCATCTCGCGGAGCAAGTCCGTCACGAGGGGCGTTGAATCGACCGCGCCGAGAAGAACCTCGTATTCCCGGCCCGTGTCGGCGCGGATCCCCAATGCCACGATGGCTCCGTCGTCCGACACCTGGACCCGCCAGGCCTGTGAACCAATCCGCTTGACCAAAATCCGCTCTCCTCCATGCACCGTCGACCGGATGCTCATCGCGGCCCGACGAGGCCCGTCACCGCGCCGACGATCCGACATGGCGACCGATAACCCGTCCGGCCATGTCCCTGTCAATCCCGGTCGATCCTCCAGCACGACCAGGAGGCTCACGGCCACGAGATGCAAGGAGCGGCAAAGAATCGGGAGCGCCGCCGCTCCGGCATGACCGGCGCCTGCCCTCTGACGCCAAATAGACTTATTCTCGCACTAAGGTTCGACACAGTGCAGATGCGTACTGGCAAGTAACGTCGGGAGTACTCCCCTCGCTATCTTTGGAATATTTTGGAAGAGGGACGCTATCTCCAAGATCAAGCAGGAATAGGCTCACACGACAGTGCCAGAAAACGGCGATTTCGTTCAATATACACTCATCAATAGGAATGAGTGCCGAGTTATACGGGATCGCGTACTGAAAAAGGTGTACCGCAGAAGGTGTAGTGAAAGTCATCAGTTTCCCATGACCGGGAGGATCGAATGGCACGCATATTTGGCGGCGGACGCCGCGACAACCTGATCGGCACTCTTGGCGCCGACCGTATTTTCGGCAGGGGCGGCAGCGACCGCCTGACCGGCCTGAGCGGCAATGACACGCTTGACGGCGGGGGCGGGAACGACCGCCTCTTCGGCAATAACGGCCACGACCGCCTGTTGGGTCGCAGTGGCAACGACTCGCTCGACGGTGGCGCGGGCAACGACCGCCTGTTCGGCAATGACGGCCGCGACTGGCTGCTCGGCGGCAGCGGCCAGGACACGCTGGATGGTGGCAACGGTCACGACCGCCTCTTCGGCAACAACGGCCATGATCGCCTTCTCGGCCGCAGGGGCAACGACTGGCTGGATGGCGGCAGCGGCGACGACCGCCTCTTCGGCGGAGCCGACAACGACACGCTGCTGGGCGGAAGCGGCAACGATTGGCTCGATGGCGGCGACGGCAACGATGACCTGCGGGGCGGGACCGGCGACGACACCGCGTACGGCGGAGAAGGCGATGACAGCTTCACCTGGAACCCGGGCGATGGCGACGACATCTTCGACGGCGGCGGCGGCACGGACAGGTTGATCTTCAATGGCTCGGACGGCGCCGAGCGGATGACGATCACTACGCTTGCCAATGGCGGCTTCCAGTTCTTCCGCGATCTCGGCGACATCACCGTGGACACCACCAATGTGGAACGGGTCGAAGTCGACGGCCGTGGCGGCAACGACACCATCGATGGGTCCGGTCAGACCAATGTCGGCGTCGTGCTGGACATCAGCGGCGGGGCCGGTGACGACAGTCTGCAAGGGGGCGCCGGCAACGACAGCCTCGACGGCGGCGACGGCAACGACACCATGCTCGGCAACACGGGCAACGACAGCGCATCCGGCGGCCTGGGCAACGACAGCTTCCAGTGGGATCCCGGCGACGGCAACGACGTCTTCGACGGTGGCGGCGGCACCGATACGCTGATCTTCAACGGATCGAACGGCAACGAGGTCATGACGGTCACCACCCAGGCCGGCGGCTTCAGGTTCTTCCGCGACGTCGGCAGCATCACGGTCGACACCACCAATGTCGAGCGGGTTGATGTCGACGGCTTGGGCGGCAACGATTCCATCGACGGCTCGGCTCAGACGAGCACTGCGGTTGCCCTGGAGATCACCGGCGGTGCCGGGAACGACACGCTGATCGGCGGGGCCGGCGCCGATGCATTCGTGTTCGGACCTGAGAGGGACAATGACGTGACGGAGACCGACCTGATTGTCGACTACAGCGAAACCGAGGGCGACGTGGTCGACCTGGGCGCCGGCGGATCCGTGCTCAGCAGTACGGTCGTCGGAGGCAATCTCCAGCTGACCCTTGCGGGTGGTGACGACGACGTGGTGATCCTCCAGGGCATCACCAACATCAACGACGTGACGTTCGTCCTCTGACGACCACGCTCTCATGTGACGTGCCGCCGGGCCTTCTCGCGACGGCACGTCATCAAAGGTCGCCGGAAGGGCCTGGAGCATGAGCCGATGAGTGACGGCACGATCCCCTCGCCTTGCCTGTTCCGCGCCCGCCCTCCTTGTGACACCCTCTCCCGCAGGCCTGTCCCCTGGCCCGTGATTCCGTCATCGGGATGTCACGGGTTCGATGGCAGGTGACCGGCCAGGAGGAACAGGATTCCATGAAGCACATTGCCATTTTGAGCACGCTCGCCGTCTCCCTGCCCGCGCTGCTCGAGCCGGTCGCGGCCCAGGAGAAGACGCTGACCGGCGAGCGCACGACCGTGGTCGCCCATCGCGGCGCCAGCGGCTATCTCCCCGAGCACACCCTCGAGGGCTACAAGCTCGCCATCGAGATGGGGGCCGACTTCGTCGAACCCGATCTCGTGGTGACGAAGGATGGGATGCTCGTGGCCCGTCACGAGCCGATGCTGAGCGGCACGACCGATGTCGCCGAGCGGCAAGAATTCGCGTCCCGCAAGACCACCCGCAAGGTCGACGGCGTCGACACGACCGATTGGTTCGCGGGCGACTTCACCCTGGCCGAGATCAAGCAGCTGCGCGCCAAGCAGGCCATGGCGGATCGCGACCAGTCGAAGAACGGCCAGTTCCAGATCCCGACCCTGGACGAGGTGATCGACCTGGTGAAGAAGGAATCGGCCGCCCGCGGGCGCACCATCGGCATTGCGCCGGAGACCAAGCATCCCACCTTCCATGCGGCGCTCGGCCTGCCGATCGAGGATCGTCTCGTCGCCGTGCTGACGAAGGCCGGCTGGACGGCGAAGGATTCGCCCGTGGTGATCCAGAGCTTCGAGACTGCGAACCTCAAATACCTGAACACCCGGATCGACGTGCGCCTGGCGCAGCTCGTCGACGGGGCGGACGTCGACAAGGACGGCAGGATGGTCATGGAGACGCCCTATGCGCAGCCCTATGACTTCGTGGTGATCGGGGACAGGCGCACCAACCAGGACCTCCTGACCAGGGAGGGCCTCGCCGAGGTGAAAACCTATGCCGACATCATCGCGCCCTGGAAGCCCTACATCCTGGCGAGCCGGCAGGTCGACCGAAACAACGACGGCAAGCCGGACGATCTCAACGGCGACGGCACGATCGACGAGCGCGACCGCGTGCTCACCGAGCCCTCCAGCGTCGTCAGGGACGCTCATGCGGCCGGCCTCCAGGTGTTCACCTGGACGTTCCGCAGCGAGCCGAAGCGCCTGACATCGGACTTCAAGGGCGACCCGGCGGCGGAGTACAAGGCCTTCTATGCCCTGGGCGTCGACGGCCTCTTCAGCGACTTCACCGACCATGCGGTGAAGGCGCGCTGACGCTTTTCGCGACCCCGCGACAGCGCTCCGGCTCCCGCGCGGGCCGGAGTGCTGTCGTTCGTCTGCCCGTCCGGCGCGACAATCGGCGTGGTTCCATGGCGGGGCGTTATGTTATCCTTCCCCTCGGGGCCAACGGGCCCTTCGAGACCACAACGGATCAAGGCCGGGCCGAACCCGGCCGAAGAGGGGAAAATGTCATGGAGACCACAGTCCTCGGCGTCCTGAAGAAGGCCTGCGACCTTGTCGGCAGCGGGCAATCCCTCGGGATCATCGAAGCGATCAGCTCGCTCCGGGAGGAGGCCAGCGGCCGGACCCGCGATCTCGCCTACTACGCCGTGCTCGAGACCGCGATGGCCAGCCGCGGCGATGCGTCCCTGGCGATGCTCGCCGGCGGAGACCGGGCGGAATCCGCGATCGAGCTCCTCCAGTCGACCATCCGGCGCATCATGGCCGCGCTGCACTGAAGCCGGGCGGTTCCTTCCAACCGGGGGCGTCGCCCCCGGCCACGGGTCCGTCGCCGGGAGGAGCCTCATGAGCAAGAACCGAATCAGTCGATCTGAACGCCGGCCTCCTTCACGACCGGGGTCCATTTGGCAATCTCCGTCTTGACGTGCTCACCAAGGACCTCCGGAGTCGATCCGACGACCGTGGCGCTGAAGGTCTTCAGCCGCTCCTGCACGGCCGGATCCTTCACGGCTTTGAGGGCCTCGGCGTTCAGCCGGTCGATGACCTCTTTCGGGGTCTTGGGGGGTGCGAATAGAGCATTCCAGGTATAGGTCTCGTAGCCGGCAAGCCCACCTTCGGCGATTGTCGGCATGTCCGGGAAGGACGGCGCCCGCTCCTTGGTGGTCACGGCGATTCCGCGCAGCGTTCCGGCGCGGATGAATTCGGACGCGGAGGGCAGGTTGTCGAACATGATCGGGACCTGGCCCGCCACCACGTCGTTGAGGGCCGGACCGGAGCCGCGATAGGCGATGTGCTGCATGGACACCTTGGCCATGCTCTTGAACAATTCGCCCGACAGGTGCAGAGGCGTGCCGACACCGGACGAAGCGTAATTGTACTTGGATGGATCCGCCTTCAGCAGCGCGATCAGTTCCGGCACCGTTTTCGCCGGCAGGCTGGGATGAACCACCAGCACGTTGGGCACGACCACGAGCAGCGAGACCGGGGCGAAGTCCGTCACCGCGTCGTAGGGCTTGCGCTTGAGCATGAGCGGGTTCAGCGCGTGCGTGGCCACCGTGCCCATCAGGATCGTGTAGCCGTCGGGCTCCGCCTTCGCGACCCGGGCCGCCCCCGTGCTGCCGCCGGCACCGGCGACGTTCTCGATGATCACCTGTTGGCCCAGGCCTTCGGACATCTTCTGGGCGATGATGCGGGCGACCACGTCGGTGGAGCCGCCGGCCGCGAAGGGCACCACCATGGTGATCGGACGGACCGGGAAGGTCTGGGCGGCAGCGGGGGCCAGGCTCAGGGCCATTCCGGCCAGGAGGGCACCGCCGGCGAGAAGGGCTTGGCGTCGGGTTGGTGTGGTCACGATTAGGTCTCCCATGGTGCGAGGCCGGCGGCGGGGCCGCCCATGGAAGTCTCACATAACCGACAGGCGGGCCATGTCCATGACCTTGCAGCCCGCGGCTGTTGAACTCTGCTTGATCGCTCGCGCGCCGGAGGTCCGCTGATGAGACCAATCGCCTCAGCAGGAGATCTGGGCTCCTGTCATGTGAACGGGCGTGATGGGCCTGACGTCGCGGCCGGCCACGGAACAGGTCAGGCGCGCCTCCGACCGGCATTGCGGCCCCTTCGGCGGCCCGACCCTCGGCCCGACGGCGAACTGAACCGTCACCTCTCCGGGCGCCGTCTCGAGAAAGCCCTCGACGGATGACAGCCAGGTCTGGCCGACGACATCCTCGGTGGCGCGCGCCTCGTTCAGCGCCTGCTCCACGCAGGCGGCGGCCGCATCCTTCGGCATCAGAGGCTCGACGACGGCGGGGGGCGCGATCGCCGCGGTCGTCTCCACGTCGGGCGCCGCCTGCGTTGCGGCGGCTTGCGGCTCGGAGGCCGGCGCAGCGCTCCGGAATCCGTTGATCGTGGTGAGCGCCAGAACGACGAAGACGCCGATCTGGATCGGGATCCGCTTCAGTTTCCTCGACAGGGGGCCGCGGCCGAAGAGGATCGGCCCGTAGAGATGGAGGAAAACGGCAACGAGGGTGAGGAGAATGAGGAAACGCAGCATAATGGATCGTGCCCGCGCGGTATCGTGCGAAATGAATGTTTTGTCCTGGGAACTCGCTTAACCTAACGCAGGATCCCCGCCGTCGCATGCGGCAAGTGCCTTTTCCCGTTCTTATGGTGAATGATCTCTTAACGTCCCGCGCCGTGCCGCACGTTGGTCCGAGAGAGCAGTCGCGCCCATCACATTGTCAACACATTGGCGGGCCATGCGCGGATGTGCATTCCGACGTCCGACAAGACCGATATTGCGACGGAATGTAAGCCTAAGATGTTTTCCCAAGGGGCATTTCTAGAATGACGACACCAACCAATTTGGAAACCTACTTTTTGCAGCTCGTCAACGAGGCGCGCACCAGTGCCGGCGTCAGGCCGCTCACCTTCGACGGCGAGCTTCTCGATTCCTCCGACGCTCACAGCGCATGGATGGATCAGACAGACACGTTCTCGCATACGGGCGTGAACGGCTCCAGCGCGGGCACCCGCATGACGACGGCCGGCTACGGATGGCAGGGCTGGGGCGAGAACATCGCCTATGTGAGCGGCGATCTCACCGAGGCGACCGTGCGCCAGCTGCACACCAACCTGATGAACTCGCCCGGTCACTACGCGAACATCGTCAACGGGTCGTTCGAGGAAATGGGAATCGGCCTGAAGGAAGGCACGATCAACGGCTACAAGGTCGTTTTCGTGACGCAGAACTTCGGCACGCCGAATGCCCTCGAGCGGGCCGAAGCGGACGACGTCGGCACCACGATCCCGACGGCCCCGACGACGCCGACCATCACCGGTCAGTCGTTTGTCGGCAACAGCTACAACAACACCCTGTATGGCACATCCGGGGACGATACCCTCAACGGCAATGGCGGCCGGGACGTGCTCTGGGGCCGCCAGGGCTACGACACCTTCGTGTTCGACACGGCATCGGAAGCCAACGGCGACACCGTCAGCGACTTCGTTCACGGCGCCGACAGGATCAGCCTGTCGGGCATCGACGCCGACACCCGGGTGTCCGGCAACCAGGCGTTCACGTTCATCGGTGCGCAAAGCTTCCACAAGGTGGCCGGCGAGCTGAAGGCGTATCAGTCGAGCGGAAACACCTACGTGGCCGGTGACGTCAACGGGGACGGCGTCGCCGACTTCGCGATCAAGGCCCTCGGCGCCCACGTCTTCGCGAGCGCCGACTTCGTGCTCTGACAACAACGGCCCCCGGTACCGCCGGGGGCCTCCCTGCCCTCAGCAGGTCAGGCGCGCTCCTCCCAGAGCTTGGCGAGTTCGACGATGGTCGTCACGGCCTTCTCCATGTCTTGGCTGCTGACGAATTCCAGCGGCGAATGGAAGGCATGGCCGCCGGCAAAGATGTTCGGGCACGGCAGGCCCATGAAGGACAGGCGCGAACCGTCCGTGCCGCCGCGGATGCTGCCGCGCACCGGTTCCATGCCGGCGCGTCTGATCGCCTCCACGGCGTATTCGACGATCTCCGGCTTGCGGTCGAGCACGACCTTCATGTTGCGGTACTGCTCCTTGACCGTGAAGGTGTAGCTGGAGCCCGGATAGGCCTGCATCACGTCCTCGACGATGCCCTCCAGGAGCGTCTCCTTGCTCGTGAGCCCCTCCTCCGTGAAGTCGCGGATGATGAAGCTCAGGCTGGCCTTCTCCATCACGCCGGTCACGCCGGTCGGATGGATGAAGCCGTCGCGTCCCTTCGTCGTCTCGGGCGCCATCTCTCTCGGCAGGCGCGCGACGATGTCGCCGGCGATCCGGATGGCGTTCTCCATCTTGCCGTAGGCGAAGCCGGGATGGATCGCCACGCCCTTGATGCCGATCTCGACTGCGTCGGCCGAGAAGGTCTCGTCCTCGATGGTGCCGGCCGTCTCGCCGTCCAGGGTATAACCGAAATCCGCCCCGAGCTTTTTCAGATCCACCTTGTCGACGCCGCGGCCGATCTCTTCGTCGGTGGTGAAAAGGATGCGGATCGTGCCGTGCCGGACGTCCGGGTTGCTAATCAGAAACTCGGCCGCCGCCATGATCTCGGCGATCCCCGCCTTGTCGTCGGCGCCGAGCAGCGTCGTGCCGTCCGACGTGACGATGTCGTGGCCGATCAGGTCGTCGAGCACGGGATGGTCGGCGACACGGATGACCTGGCTCTGATCACCCGGCAGCCGAATGTCGCCGCCCTGATAGTTGCGGACCAGCTGCGGCTTCACGCCGGTGCCGGAGAAGTCCGGCGCCGTATCCATGTGGGCGCAGAAGCAGATGACCGGCACGTTGTTCTTGCTCGTCGTCGCCGGGATGGTCGCGTAGACGTAGCCATGCTCGTCGAGATGCGCGTCGGAGATCCCGATCTCCTGGAGCTCCTCGACCAGCAGGCGGCCGAGATTCTTCTGCTTCTCGGTAGACGGCTGGGACTGGGACTTGGCGTCGGACTGGGTATCGATGACGACGTATCGGAGGAAACGGTCTGTAACGCTGGCGGCCATGGCTCGGGATCCGTTCTGCGAGGAGGTGACGGAGTTGTAGCGGGACAATCCCGCCCCGGGAATGGGCGGCGGGAAATTTCTTACCCTCCCGCCACCTGACCGATCAGATACGCATGAGCGTCGCGGCGCCGCACAGCACCAGGAGGCCCAGGGCCGCGGCAACGAAGAGGCCATCCCGCCCCTGGAACGCAGGCGCGTTCATGATCGTGCGCGGCGCATCGGGGCCGAGCCCCCTCGCCTCCATGGCGATCGCAGTGCGGCCGGCGCGGCGGATCGCGAAGGCGAGCAGCGGGATGACGAGGCTCATGAGCTCGAACGGGCCGGGAACCCGCCGCAGGCGCCGTCCGGACTTCATGGCGCGGGCCAAGCGCATCTGCTGCGCCTCGCCGGCGAGATCGGGCACGAGCTGCAGGGCGGCGAACAGCGAGTAGCCGATGCGCGGCGGGAGCTTCGCGTGCTGCATGAGGGCGCGCACGAAAAGCCCAGGATCGGTGGTGAGTGCGAAGAACACCGAGATCATGCCGCAGGCGAGCGCGCGCAGGAACAGGGTGATGCCCGCCGAGAATCCCGGCGACGAGAGGAGAGACTCTCCCGCCATGAGCAGGGCGAAGTCGCTCTCCTGGCGAAACAGCAGGCTGGTGGTGAGGAAGCCGAAGCCGAACAGGCCAAACGGCACCATGAGGGCGAGCAGCACCAGGGGCGAGGTGCGATGGAGGCCGACGAGCGCGAGCGCGGGCGCCAGGATCGCCGCGAGCTGGAACCGGGGATCGAAGACCAGCACGGCCGCGACGAGCCAGACGCAGCAGACGGCCAGCTTCGAGAGCGGGTTGAGGGACGTCAGCATGGAACCGGCGCCCCCAGACGCAGGGCCGCAGCCTTGAGCCATCGCGTCGCGGCAGCCGATGCCGGCTCCGTGAGCCCGGCGCGCGCCATAAGAACGCCGTCGTTCATCAGCTCCTGCGTCGGGCCGTCGGCCAGGATCCCTCCCTCCCCCACCAGGATGGAGCGTGGACAGAGCCTCAAGGCAAGATCCATGTCGTGGGTGATCAGCGCGATGGTGCGTCCCTTCTCGCGCAGCGACAGTATCTCCTGCGAGAGCAGCGCGGCTCCGGACGCATCGAGCCCGGCCATGGGCTCGTCGAGCACGAGGAGCGGCCAGTGGTCGGAGAGCGTGAGCGTGGCCAGCGCGAGCTTGCGCTTCTGGCCCTGCGACAGCTCGAAGGGATGGTTGCGCGCGAGCGCCGCGAGCCCCCAGGTTTCCAGCGCCGCCGCCGCGCGCCGGTCTCTCTCGTCTGCCTTCATCCGCGCCGGCAGCGCTGTGAGCAGTTCCTCATGCACGGTGCCGGCAGTGAACTGGTTTTCCGCGCGCTGGAAGGCGTACCCGCCCGCCGGGCCTCGGCGTGTGCCGGCCTTCAGCGGCAGGAGACCCGCGAGACACAAGCCCAGCGTCGATTTGCCGGCCCCGTTTCGTCCCAGCACGCCGAGGATCTCGCCCTGACGGATCGTGAGATCGACGCCGCGCAGCACGGTGGGGCCCAGGAACGGCGCGCACGCGGCCTGCCGCACCTGAACGAGCATGGGCGGTTCATGCAGGTCGATGGGGGGGCTGACGGAGGCGACGAAGGCCTCGACGGCTGGACGCGCTTTGTCGAGGCAGGAGGGAGATAGGCTCTCAGGATCGAGATGCGCGAGCGCTTCCGCGACCGACAACGGGCCGATGGGCGCCGCGACGCCTGCACGCATCAGCTCTGCATCGAGGGCGCTCGAGGCAGGACACCAGATGCCGTGCGACTGCAGCAGCATGCGCTCCTCGCGGAAGATCCGGCGCGGGTCGCCCTCGGCAACGACGGTTCCGCCGCGTCCGAGCACGATCATGCGGTCGATCGATTCGATCAGTCCGTCGAGCCTGTGGTCGACGATGAGGACGGTCCGTCCGCCCTCGCGGCCAGTCAGCAGCGCATGCAGGCGCCGCGCAGCCTCCGGAGCCAGATGCGCGGTCGGCTCGTCGGCCACGAAGAGCGGCGCGTCCTGGATCAGGGTCGCGGCGAGAGCCACGAGCTGGCGCTCCCCGCCCGAGAGCTGCGCCGACGGACGGTGTCGCCATTCCTCCGGCAGGCCGACCGCCTGCATGACCTCCGTGACGGCGCGCGCGATGGTCTCCGGCGGCATGGCGCGGTTCTCGAGCGCGAACGCGAGTTCGTCCTCCACGCGCATGCCGCAGAGCGTCTGGTCCGCGTCTTGGAAATACTGGGCCACATGGCGCGCCCAATCCCACGGCTTGCGGGAGCCGGCATCCCTGCCGAAGAGGCGAATGTCGCCTTTCACCTCCGCCGGGATGCTGTCGGGGATGAGACCCGTCAGCGCCAGCAGCAGCGTCGACTTGCCGGACCCCGACGGGCCGAGGAGGAGAACCCGCTCGCCCTGCCGAACCTGACAATCGACGGGTCCGATCGCAGGGCGCCTGGCGAAGGGATAGGCGACCTCGACCCCGCGCCATTCCGCGGCGGGTTCAGGCGGCGGCGGAGCGCTTCTCGACATCGATCGCAAGGCCCGCGAGCGCGCCCGTCCTGTAGAGCGCCTGCACGATCACGTGAGCGAGCCACCCGCCGAGCAGCGCGCCGCTCGCGCAGCGCAGCACGAACATGGCGATGAGCAGCGCCGGCTGCAGGGCGCCATAATCGAACCGGATCCAGGTATAGACGTAAGAGAAGATCGCCGCGCCCACGCCCGCCGCCATCAGCACCGGCAGCGAGTAGTTGCGCCAGCGGGTTGCCGCGAAGACCGCTTCCGCGCCGGCGCCCTGGACGAGGCCGCTGACGACGAGCAGCAGGCCCGCGGGACTTCCCAGCAGCACCTGCACGGCGGCCGCGAGCACTTCGGCCCCGAGGGCTGCGCCGGGCTTGCGGATGATGGCGGCTGCCACCATCGAGGCGACGAACCAGAAGCCCATCACCACGTCCATCGTCAGAGGACCGAACACCGCCTGGGCGATCAGCCACACCTGAACCCAGCCGAGATACAGCACGGCGAACACCGCGCCGATCACGGTGACGATGAGGATCTCCCTCAATGTCCAGCCACGAGCCACGGACATGACAAACTCCTTGATGTGAGACGAGAATCGTGTGCGGAGGATCAGGACTTGCTCGGGCTGTTCGCCGAGACCTTGAGATCGAGTGCGACATGCCCCTGCGGGGCGCCGAAGCGCAGAAAGGCTTCGCTCAGAGTCGCGAAGACCGGGCCCGCATCGCCGCGCAGCTTGGTGCAGAAGTTCTTCGAGCGGTCGAACACGCCCGATGCCTTGAGGAAGTCGATGCAGCCGTAGATCTCGTTCATATGGTGCCCGCTGCCGAGCGGATAGAGCGAGAATTGCGCGGCCACGACCTGGCCGGTCAGAGGCGCCGTTTCCACGCGCCGTACGGCGGCCGTGATGCGCGCCGCGAGGGGCTGATCGTGGTTCGAACCCGTGATCGGCGTGCAGATCGGGTCGTCGGGCTCGCCCGGACAACCACGCGAGACGGTGGCGGCGAGCACGCAATGAACACCGCGGCGTGATGCGGCGAGAAACAGGTCGCGCATTGCCGGAAACAGCTGCTCCGGCGGGCCGACGATTAACGTGGAGATGTCGTCGGTTTCGATGCGGAAATTGGGTCTATACGGGTCAAGCGCCCCGATGGCGCCGAGGATGACGTCGACGAAATCGTCGCTCATCGGATAGAGGGAAATCTGTGCGCCGGAAAACATCGTCACCTCGCTCCGCTGGCATTACCCAGATCAGCTTGAGGGTCCAACGGCTTCGCGCCGTCATCTCAGCCCCGGCAATACGGAGCACCCCTGTTTGATGCGACTTGCTTAGCACCTTTCGTCGCACGATGGCAAGCGGATCACGCGCCTGCGGGCGACGGATCGCGGCATCTACTGCACGGTGACCTGATCCTTGATCCGTTCGAACGCGGTGCGGCGCACCACCCTCTTGGTCACGAGATCCTCCACGGACCTGTACGGGCGCCCCCTCACGATGGCGCGGCCGAGGGATCCTGCGCCTCTCAACGTATTCAACTGGTCGACGGAGCCCCTGTTGAGATCGACGAGGGCTGAAGCGGACTCACCGGCAGGCACATAGGACGCCGTTCGGGTCGCCTGCTGCGTGACGGTGCCGGTCATGTTCATGTCGGCGGGCGGATCCGCCGGCGGCTTGGCGGCTCCGCTCTTGGACGATTGTCCGACGATGGCTTGGAACTGCTTCAGAACGGCAAGGGACTGATCGCGAGAGGCCCCGAGGGAGGCGGGATCGATGACCGGTTCGGCGAGGGAGGGCTCAAGATCGTCCTCATCGGGGTCCGGCGGAGAGACGACGGCGGACCGCTTCACGGGCAAGGCAGCCGGCGTCAATGCATCTGCATCGGCCACCTGAACGGGTTCGGCCCGATCCGGGGGAGCGGCAGGGCGCACCTCCACGGCGACCGTCTGCGGCGGAGCCACGGACACCATGCCCTCCGCGGCTGGACTGCCGGCCTGGAACCGCCACAGAGCCAGCCAGCCGGCACTCATGAGACCGATCACCAGAAGAACGCGCATGGCCTGAAGGGCCGCATTGTCGCGCGGTTCGCGTGGCGTTTGGGTCCGGGACAAATCGCCAACCTGCATGGGATCCTCGCACATCTACTCGACGACGGAGCCTTGGTCCGGCCTTAGGGCTAGAGAGGGTATGTGGCGCAGACGTGGCAATCTCCGCCGTCCTTGCGACTTCAACGGCAATTCGGGATAGGCGCGCATCTCTTTCGAGAGCTGCCGAAGAGAAGCGGAAACGTCATCACCTTGCGAAACGACGTCCCTAAACCGCCCGTACCTGCGCCGGCGCGCCGACGGTGCATTCGAGCGCCGCACGGTCCCAATGCCCCGCGTCGGCCGCGGCCTTGTAGGTGGCGACAAGGAAATCGAGCAGCAGCGCATCGGGATCGGTCGATTGGCGCACCGTGTCGTAGGGCAGAATGAACTCGCCCAGCGTCGTGTCGAACGACGCGCCCGCTGGCACCGCGGCCTCGCGGAAGCCCGGCGGCTCGGGATAGGCGTAGGAGTAGAAGGCCGGCTGTGGAAAGGCGTCGCTGCCAGGCCAGAATCCGGCGCTGGAGACCTCGTGCGAATAGGCCTCGCGGGTCACAGGATCCGGGAGACCCGGCACGCCTCCCGGATGCAGGGGCGCAGACCGCCCGGAGAAGCGCGTCACCGCGAGGTCGAAGCTGCCCCAGAAGAAGTGCACCGGTGACGACTTTCCCAGAAACCCGCTTCGGAAGAGCTTGAAGACCCGGTCCGCCTGAACGAGCGCCCGCCAGAAGCGATGCGCGGCTTCGCGGTCGTAAGAGGCATGGACGCGATCCTCGGAGAAGCGGATGGGATCCGCCACCTCGTTCGGCATCTCGTTGATGGCGACCTCGATGCGCAGATCCTCCAGGATGGCGCGGATCCGCGCGTAGAAATCCGCCACGCTCTGGGGCTGCAGCGGCAACTCACGCTCTTCGCCGTTGCTCATGCGCATGCGCAGGAGATGAGACAGGAAGTCGAACTCGATCTCCAGGATGTCGTGCCCGACAGGGATGGGCGACGTTCCCAGCCCCCTTGCGGTCACGTAGAGCGGAACCTGCCAGCCGTGATTGAGCCAGGGCGACAGCGACAGCCGGATCTTGCCCACGATCTGGGTCCAGAGCTGGAGGGTCGCCGCCGTGTCCCGCCAGGCGGGATAGGGCAGTTGCGGCCAAGACGTGTCGCCCATCGAGCGCCTCCCCTGAGGAACGAAGATGAAGCAGAGCTAGCGCATCGGTCGGGGTGGACAACCCGGCCGTCGGCGGCAAACCGACAGCCGCCCTCCGCACCGATGCAGCACATGGCTGGAGCGGGCATCCTCCCGGTGGAAGAGCATGCCGCTCCAGCATTTGCCGTCGTTACGCGGCGGGGCGCATGCCCGCGGCGATGGATGTCGGGATCTCGATGTCGACTTCGAGCGTCGACACGGAGGCGCCGCGATCCATCTTGATCTGCACGTTGTCCTGCGGCACCGCCATGTGCTTGGCGATCACCGCCATGATCTCCTCCCGCAGGATCGCCACGAGATCGGACTCGGCCCCACCGACGATGGTGCGCTCATGAGCGAGCAGAACCTGCAGCCGCTCGCGGGCGACGGGCGCGGACGTGTTGCGCTTGAAGAAACTGAAAAGGCTCATGCGGCCCTCCGTGAGAAGAGTTTGCTGAACAGGCCGCGCTGCTTCTGCACCTCGACGACCGTCTGGCCCTGGAGCTTGCGCACGGCATCGAGATAGGCGCGGGCCGGGGCCGAATTCGGACTGCCGAGTGTCACCGGGGCGCCGAGGTTCGACGAGCGCAGCACTTCGGTGCTCTCGGGAATGATGGCCAGAAGCGGGATGGAGAGGATCTCGAGCACGTCCTCGACCTTGAGGATCTCGCCGCGCTGAGCGCGGGCATTGTCGTACCGCGTGAGCAGAAGATGCTTTTCGACCTGCTCGCCCTTCTCGGCCTTCTCGGTCTTGGAATCGAGGAGGCCGATGATGCGGTCCGAGTCGCGGATGGAGGAGACTTCCGGGTTCGTCACGACGACCGCAACATCCGCGTGACGCATGGCAAGCGTCGCGCCGCGTTCGATGCCGGCCGGGCTGTCGCAGATGATCCAGTCGAACTTCTCGCGCAGGCCGTTGATCACGCGCTCGACGCCTTCCTCCGTGAGATTGTCCTTGTCGCGGGTCTGCGAGGCAGGCAGCAGGGACAGGGTCTCGACGCGCTTGTCGCGGATGAGTGCCTGCTCCAGCTTCGCATCGCCCTTGATCACGTTGATGAGGTCGAACACCACGCGGCGCTCGGCACCCATGATCAGATCGAGGTTGCGCAGGCCGACGTCGAAATCGATCACCGCCACCTTCTGGCCGCTCTGCGCCAGCGCCGCGCCCAGAGCCGCGGTCGAGGTCGTCTTTCCGACACCGCCCTTGCCCGATGTCACGACAAGTACTTTCGCCATCCTTGGTTCTCCTCGCCCTACAATGCTGCTCCTGCGACGGCATCACCAGCAGGTTCCCCGGAGAACCGCAGAACTAATGTTCGGAGAGCGGAGGCGGGTCAGGCTGTCGCGGATTTCTTACGCTACGTAATGCCTATTATTCGACGCCCGTTATGGTTACTGATCCGTTAAGATTTTCCGAAGAAACCGAATTTTTTGTTGAAAAACCAAGGATTTCCGCCACTCCAGGCACGGACCAAGGAATCCCGTCCTCATGCCGGACATAAAGCCGAGCTTGCCGGATCCTTCCGCCAGCCTCCCATTGACCTTCCTCTGGGAACCCCTAGCCTTGATCCGATGTCACTGGAGATCCTGCGATGCGGTACGGATGGCGGCTTCTTCTCTTGGCGGCGTTGTCGCTCGTTGCGGCTCATGGGCCCACGGCTGCCCAGCAATCCACGACCGTCCGGGTCGGGCATTTCCCCAACATCACCCATGTGCAGGCCCTGGTGGCCCGCGCCTTCGAGCGGCAGGGGCGCAACTGGTTCGCGGAGCGGCTCGGGCCAGGGGTGAAGATCGAGTGGTACGCCTATAATGCCGGCCCGAGCGCCATGGAGGCGATCTTCGCCAATTCGCTCGACCTGACTTATGTCGGTCCCAATCCCGCGCTCAACGCCTATGCCCGCTCCCGCGGCGCCGAGGTCCGCGTCGTCGGCGGTGCCGTGAACGGCGGCTCCGCCCTCGTGGTCCAGGGGGATTCCACCCTGTCCAAGCCTGTCGACTTCAAGGGCAAGCGCATCGCCACGCCGCAATTCGGCAACACGCAGGACGTAGCGGCCCGGGCCTGGCTCGTCGCAGGCGGATTGCGCATCACCCAGACCGGCGGCGATGCGCAGGTGGTGCCCACCAGCAATCCGGACCAGCTCTCCCTCTTCCAGAGCAAGCAGCTCGACGCGGTCTGGACCGTGGAGCCCTGGGTGTCGCGGCTCGAATCCGAGGCCGGCGGCAAGGTGCTGGTCGAGGAGAAGGACGCGATCACGACGATCCTTGTCTCGAGCGCCGGCTTCCTGTCGAAAAACCGCGAGCTCGCCAAGCGCTTCGTGGCCGCCCATCGCGAGCTCACCGACTGGATCCGGAACAATCCCGACGAGGCGCAGCGCTTGGCCCGGGAGGAGCTGCAGGCCTCGTTCCGCCTCGACATGCCGCCGGAGCTCGTCGCCCGTGCCTGGAGCCGCATGGTCATCACGCCGGACACCACCCGGGAGGCATTCCAGTCCTTCGTGACCAGCGCTCAACGGGTGGGTTTCCTGCGCGACACGCCCGACCTCTCCCGCCTGATCGAGACGCCTTGATGGAGCTGTCCCACCCTGAGTCGCTGACGGCCGCACCTGCCAAGCTCATCGTGGAGAACGTCTTCAAGCGATTCACGTCATCGCGCGCCACCGTGCAGGCGCTGGACAACGTGTCTCTCACCGTCGCCGAAGGGGAATTCGTCTGCCTGATCGGACCGAGCGGATGTGGAAAGTCCACTCTCCTCGACATCATGGCGGGACTGACCATGCCGGATTCCGGGCGGGTGCTGGCCGACGGCAAACTCGTGGACGGTCCCGGCCGGCAGCGCCTCGTCATGTTCCAGGAATCGGCGTTGTTTCCCTGGCTCGACGCTTTCGGCAACGTCATGTTCGGGCTGAAGCTGCGACCCGACCTGACGGGCGCCGAGCGCCGGGACATCGCCGATCATTTTCTCAAGCTCGTCGGCCTCGAGAAATTCAGGCACGCGCATGTGCACGAGCTCTCCGGCGGCATGAAGCAACGCGTCGCGCTGGCACGCGCGCTTGCTCCCGATCCGCAGGTGCTGCTCATGGACGAGCCTTTCGCCGCCCTGGATGCGCTCACGCGCGATCAGCTCTATGACGACATCCAGCGCATCTGGATGGGAAGCCGCAAGACCATCGTGTTCGTCACGCACAACGTGCGCGAAGCCGTATGCCTGGGGAACCGGGTCGTTCTCATGTCGCCGTCGCCGGGGCGCATCTCGCAGATCTTCGAGATCGATCTTCCGCATCCCCGCGACATCAACAGCCGTGATCTCGCTGGCTATACGTCCACCATCGCGGCTGCGCTCAAAGGCACGTTGAAGGGAGCGGTGTTCGAATGAAGCGTCTCGCCGTCGCCCTCCTGTTCTTCGCCGTGCTGATCGGCATATGGGAATTCGCCGTGCGCAGCGGGCGCTGGTCCATCGTGCTTCTCCCCTCGCCCGTTTTCGTGGCGGAATACATCTGGGGGGCGCTGCTCGACGGCACGCTGATCGAGTCGACCTGGGTGACCCTCAAGCGGCTTCTGATCGGCTATGCGGCCGGCGTCGTAATCGGCCTGCCCCTGGGCCTGCTGACCAGCACGACGCAGGTGCTCGAAGACACGATCGGATCGCTCGCCCTCGGGTTTCAGACCCTGCCGAGCGTCTGCTGGGTGCCGCTGGCGCTCGTCTGGTTCGGCCAGACGGAAGGCGCGATGCTGTTCGTCGTGATCATGGGCACCGTCTGGTCCGTGATCATCGCGACCGACCACGGAGCGCGCAACATCCCGCCGATCTACGCGCGCGCGGCGCGCACCATGGGATCGGAAGGCTTCCACAAGTGGACGCGCGTCATTCTCCCGGCCTCGCTTCCTTTCCTGGTCAGCGGGATGAAGCAGGGATGGGCGTTCGCATGGCGCTCGCTGATGGCGGCGGAGATTTACGTGACGATCCTCACCGGTTTCGGCCTCGGCCACCTGCTGCATTACGGGCGCGAGCTCAACGCTATGGAGCAGGTGATTGGCATCATGATCGTGATTGTCGTCATCGGATTGCTCGTCGACCGCCTCCTGTTCTCGCCCTGGGAGCGCTTCCTGCACCGGCGCTGGGGGACGAATGTCAAGGAGACATAGCAGGGCTGCATCGCGGCTCTCTTGGCATCACAACCTTATGAAACATTTCCGCTTGCCTGTCGTTGGAAGCCGAATGTCCGAAGGAGTGATGTCATGCCGGGCCAGGGACGCAGTCCTGTTCTCATCATCGCGGCCATCCTCACGCTCCTGATCGGACTCGCCCTCGCCGTCGGGGGCGTATGGCTGATCACGCTGGGCGGATCCTGGTACTACCTGATCGCGGCCATTGGCTTCCTCCTGACCGGCATCCTTCTCCTCGCGCGACGGCCCGCAGCCCTCTGGGTATATGCGCTCGTCGTCGCCGGTACGCTTGGCTGGGCTTTGTGGGAGGTGGGTCTGCACTGGTGGCCGCTGGCGGCACGCGGCGACGTGGTGTTCCTGATCGGCTTTCTGCTGCTCACGCCCTGGGTGACGCGCAACCTCGCCGATCGGCGCAGCACCGCGTCGGACCATCGCAGCGAGGCCGTGCGGCCCGTCTCCGCCTTTCGGGGCGCGGGGCTGCCGCTGACGGGCATCCTGGCCATCGCTCTCGCGGTCGCGGTGGCCTCCTGGTTCACCGATCCCACACGGATCGAAGGCACGGCTCCGGGGCCGCGGGCCGAGGTGCCCGACGATGCACTCGGCGTTCCGCCCGGCGAATGGCACGCCTACGGACGCACGGCCTACGGCCAGCGCTACTCGCCGCTCAACCAGATCACCCCGGCGAACGCGGCCCAGCTCCAGGAAGCCTGGACCTATCGCACAGGCGACGTGCGGGGCCGTCCCGGCGACCCGGAGGAGACCACCTTCCAGGTCACGCCGCTCAAGTTCGGCAATCGCCTCTTTCTGTGTACGCCGCATCAATCGATCATCGCGCTCGACGACACGACGGGACGCGAGGTCTGGCGCTACGATCCGAAGATCCGCGGCGAACTCGCCCTCCAGCATCTCACCTGCCGCGGCCTCTCTTACTACCGTGGCAATGGCGCTGCCGCGGCAGCCCCCGTGCCGGCGCCTGCGCCTACGCCCCTCACGACCGCCTCTCCGCCCCTGGATCTGCCAGTGGCGGCGAGTGAGCGGCCAGCCGCCGACAACTGCCCGACGAAGCTCTTCATGCCCACCGCGGACGGTCGTCTGATCGCGCTGAACCCGGAGAACGGCGCCGTCTGCACGGCCTTCGGCGGCGGCACGGGACAGATCAATCTCTGGGCCAACATGCCCAACGTGAATCCCGGCGCCTATTACTCCACCTCGCCGCCCGCCGTCGCGAAAAACCTGATCATCGTCGGCGGCACCGTGCTCGACAACGTGTCGACGAGCGAGCAGTCCGGCGTCATTCGCGCCTTCGACGTAAACACGGGCGCTCTGGTCTGGAACTGGGACTCGGGCCGGCCGGACGTGACAACGCCAATTGCGCAGGGCGAAACCTATGTTCCCAACTCGCCCAATTCCTGGTCGATCTCCAGCGTCGACGAAGCCTTGGGGCTGATCTACATCCCGCTCGGCAACCAGCCGCCGGATCAATGGGGCGGCAACCGCAGCGCCAATGTGGACCGGTTCTCCTCCTCCGTCGTGGCGCTCGACATTGCGACCGGTCAGCTGCGCTGGGTGTTCCAGACCGTCCACCACGATCTGTGGGATTACGACGTCCCCTCGCAGCCGAGCCTCGTCGACCTGACGGTCGGTGGGCAGACCGTACCGGCTCTCGTGCAGCCGACCAAGCAGGGAGAGCTCTACGTGCTCGACCGGCGCACCGGCCAGCCCGTCCTGCCGGTGACCGAGAAGCCCGCCCCGCAGGGCGCCGCGCAGGGCGACCGCACCGCGCCGACGCAGCCCGTCTCGGCCCTGTCCTACGATCCGCCGCCGCTCACGGAGCGCGACATGTGGGGCGCGACGATGTTCGATCAGCTCGCCTGCCGCATCGCGTTCAAGAAGCTGCGCTACGAAGGCCGCTATACGCCGCCCTCCCTGCAGGGCACCCTGGTCTATCCGGGCAATTTCGGCGTGTTCAACTGGGGCAGCGTCGCGGTCGATCCGGAGCGGCAGATCGCGTTCACGACGCCGACCTACATCGCCTTCGTGTCGCAGCTCGTCCCGCGCCAGGACGACAAGACGCTCTACGTCCAGGGTGAGAACCGGCCGGAGAGCAGCCTGCCGGCCTTGAACGAGAATTTCGGCGCGCCGTTCGCCGTGAAGCTCTCCGCCTTCACCTCGGCGCTCGGCGTTCCCTGCCAGGCGCCGCCCTGGGGCTACGTCGCGGCGGCCGACCTGACCACCGGCAAGATTCTCTGGAAGCACAAGAACGGCACCGTGCGCGATGCCTCGCCGATCCCGCTCCCCTTCCCGATGGGCGTGCCCAATCTCGGCGGTCCGATGATGACGGCCGGCGGCGTCGCGTTCCTGTCGGGAACCATCGACTATTACGTCCGCGCCTATGACGTCTCGAACGGCAACCAGCTCTGGGAGTCGCGGCTCCCCGCTGGCGGTCAGGCGACGCCGATGACCTATACCGGCGCGGACGGACGGCAATATCTGCTCGTGGTGGCGGGCGGCCATGGTTCGCTCGGCACCAAGGCGGGCGATTATGTGATCGCCTATGCCTTGCCGAGAACCTGACGGGAGGCGTTCATGAACCGAATCATTGCTGGCTTGGTCACGCTGTTCTTTTCCGCGACCGCCGCCTTGGCGCAGGCGAGCCCGCCCGTGGAAGGCGCACCCGCCAATACGCCCGGTGCCGCGGAGGGCACCGGGAGCAGCTGGTGGCTGATCGTTGTGGTCGTAGTGGCGATCATCGCCATCTGGTTCGTGGCCCGACGGCGAAACCGGCCTTAGGCCATAGGTCGCGGCCGGTTGTTACCGCCCATCCTGTTTCAACGATCCGGAATCCGCGCCGCCCGTCGGAGCGCCTCCGGTGCCGAGCGAGCCCGTGGACGTCCCCGGGCCTCCGGCCGGAAGCGTGCCGCCCGGCTGCAGCGGCGTCGAGAGCCCTGATGGGGCGCGCGGCGGATGAGCGGATGAGAACCAGTCGTCGTCCGAGGGGCTTCCGCCCGGCGCCGGAGAGGCCCCGCCCGCACCATGCAGGAGCGCATCATCCCCAGGGGCCGATCCCTTCCCCTGCTGCATGCCGGCCGGGCTCGACGAGCCGCCCGCCCTGTAGGTGCTGGCTCCTGAGCCGGTTTTGTCCATCGTGCCGCGACGGGAGCCCTCCAGGCTGCGGTCGATGACTCCGCTCTCGAGCGGGAATGGCGGCTCCGGACGCCGGGGCGGCACGTGCACCGACCTGTTCTGCCGCGAGCCGGCATGGCCGGAGCGGGTCATGGTCCACAGGAGCGCCCCGGCCCCGACGGCCGCAAGACCGCCGAGGACCCCGAACACGGTTCCGGTCGGAAGACCGTAGCGGCTGGGCATCATGGATTGCGGCATATGCCAGCGCTCGGCCTCGTAGGAGGCGATCCGCTCGCGCTCGTACTGGCGCCACAGGTGCTTGATCTCGGACGGGGAAAATGCGCCCCGGGCGACGATCATCACGCCGTTCTCCTCCAGCGTGAACGCGTGGCGGATCGAACCGGTGAGGTCCTTGAAGTCGGAAGCCCAATCGGCGCTATCCTTATCGGGCCGGGCGGCGAGCCTGTCGAGCTCACGGAGGATCTCGTCCTGCTTGCCTTCGAGATCGGCCAGATAGCTCGCCGTGCGCTCATGCCCCGACAGGGCCGGATAGAGCACGTTCTGCTGCGCGGCGATATGCCGTTCCAGCTCGTCCTGGAGATCGGCGAAGAGTTCGGCGCGGCTGTTGGGCCCGCTCCCCGTCGCCCGCAGCACCTCACGGCAGAGCTCCTCGATGTTCGCGTGGTCCGCCACAACCATCTGCCACAATTCCATGGGGGCCTCCTCTCATGCCGGATAGGCATGAACCATGCCTGATAAGCATGAACGGTCAGAGTGGACCGCTGTTCCGCCGCCGGCGGACTTTGGCCCGGCTAGCCCCAAAGACCCTCCGGCCCTTAAAAATGCCGCAGAGGTGACAAGGTTAATCCGGAATTGCTATGAACAAAGTCAAAGCTGGGCCTTGCGCATGGGAGGCGCAAGGGCTTGTCCGAAGCCCCAAGAAGCGTGAGAGATCGATGAACGCGCAGACCCCGCAAGCCTTCGACGCCGTCGCTCCTGCCCCCGTGAATCTGCCGACCTATGACGATGTGATCACGGCGGCGTGGCGCATCGACGGGGTGGCCCACCGAACGCCGGTTCTGACGTCCCGCACCGCCGATGAGCGCACGGGCGGAAGGCTCTTCTTCAAGGCCGAGAACCTCCAGCGCGGCGGCGCGTTCAAGTTCCGCGGCGCCTACAACGCGATCGCCAGGCTATCCCCCGATGCGCGCAAGCGCGGTGTGGTCGCATTCTCCTCCGGCAACCATGCCCAGGCCATCGCCTATGCCGGACAGCTGCAGGACGTGCCGACCGTCATCATCATGCCGCAGGACGCCCCGGCCATGAAGGTCGCAGCCACCAAGGGCTATGGCGGCGAGGTGGTGCTCTACGACCGCTATAAGGAGGACCGCGAAGCGATCGGCCGCAAACTATCGCAGGAGCGCGGGCTGACCCTCATTCCGCCCTACGATCATGAGGACGTGATCGCCGGCCAGGGCACGGCCGCGAAGGAGCTGATCGAAGAGGTCGGCCCGCTCGACATGCTGCTCGTCTGCGTCGGCGGCGGCGGCCTGCTGGCCGGCTCGGCGCTCGCGTCCAAGGCGCTCTCGCCCGATTGCCGGATCTTCGGAATCGAGCCGGAAGCCGGCAACGATGCGCAGCAATCGTTCCGCACGGGGTCCATCGTCCGGATCCCCGTGCCCGCCACCATCGCGGACGGCGCGCAGACGACCTATGTCGGCAACAAGACCTTTCCCATCATGCGCGCCCTGGTCGACGACATCCTGACCGTGTCGGACGCGCAGCTCGTGGACACCATGCGCTTCTTCGCCGAGCGCATGAAGATCGTGGTCGAACCTACGGGCTGCCTGGCGGCGGCGGCGGCGCTTCACGGCATCGTGCCCTGCAGGGGCAAACGCGTCGGCATCATCATCAGCGGCGGCAACGTCGACCCGAGGGCGCTCGCAGGCTTTCTCGCGGGGTAGAACCTCTCGCGACATCGTCGCGGGCGGCCCTGTCGGCCCGGGACGCCACGGCTTTTCAGGTTGAGGCTTTCACGGCGAGAACCGCGTAGCGATGCTGCGTCGCGCGCTCGAGCCCCTTGAGCAGCGGCAGGTTCTTCGCCTGGGCCCGGTGGATCGGCTTGAGGTCGCGGTCGATGATCGCCCGGGCGAACCCCGCCTCGCGCAGAAGCCCCGCGACCTCCTGTGCCTGCGCTCCCTTTGAGAAGTACACGCGGCTCAGGATGCGCTCGTGGGTCTCGCGCATGGCATTGGGCGCATGCGGAGCCCCGGCGAGCCCCGGTACGAGCTTCTCGACGAAGCGGATCACGCGTTTGACGATCGTATCCGAGACGAAATCGCCATCGACGACGAGCAGGCATCCGCCGGGCTTGAGCAGGGAATGCCACTCCCGGAAGGCGGCCTTGGGATCGACCAGCGTCCAGACAAGATGACGCGTGACGAGCACGTCATAGCTCTCCGGCTGCTCCAGGGTGCGTTCGGCGTCGCCCATGACGAAGCGGATGTCGGCTCCGCGCTTGGCCGCCTTGGCGCGGGCCTGGTTCAGCATCGCGTCCGACCAGTCGAGACCCGTGACGGTAAAGCCGAGGCCATGCAGCAGATGGGAGATCACGCCCGTGCCGCTGGCGAGATCGAGGGCCTTTCGGCCCTCGCCGGGACCGAGATGGCGCAGGAAGAGATCGCGCCATGCCTGCCGTTCCTCTTCCGAGAAGATCTCGTGCCCGACCTGCTCGTCGAAGGTCGGCGCACGCAGGGACCAGTAGTCGCGGATCTCGTCTCGGAGAGTGTAGTTCGAGTTCATTGAAGGCTCACGAACGCAGGTGAATTCCGCGCTCCTCTAGGCAGAATTTTTGGAACCGTCAAACTATAATCATTATAAACTGTAGAATAGAACGATTATAAACTAGGCGAATACTTTCATTCCTTATAGCAATTCTAAAAGATATTCCTTGCACGGCAACTATTCGAGACATAGGAAATGCGCGCTTTCCTCAAGATGCGAGGCGCGTCATGCAACTCTCCAAGCTGATCTTCGGCGCCGCCCTGGCGCTTGTCGGGCTTCTGCCCATCTCCTCTCAAGCCGCCGACAGGATCAAGGTGACCGACATCACCGGCCGCCAGGTCGAAGTGAAGGCGCCGGTCGAGAAGGTCATCCTCGGCGAGGGACGCCAGATGTACTTCGTGGCGACGCTCGACACCGATCAGCCGTTCAAGCGCGTGGTCGGGTGGCGCGACGATCTGCAGAAGGCGGATCTCGACGGCTACAAGGACTACCTGGCCAAGTATCCGCAGATCGACAAAATCCCCACCTTCGGCGGCTTCAAGGAGGGCACCTTCGACGTGGAGCAGGCCGTCTCCCTCAAGCCCGACGTGATCCTCCTCAACATCGAGGCCAAGACCGCCACCGACGACGCCAAGCTCATCGAGAAGCTCGCCAAGATCGACATTCCGGTCGTCTTCGTGGACTTCCGCGAGAAGCCTTTCGAGAACACCGATGCCAGCATGCGCCTCATCGGAAAGCTGTTCGGCAAGGAGGCGCGCGCGGAGGAGTTCATCGCGTTCTGCAAGGCGCAGATCGATCTCGTAACCGATCGCCTCTCCAAGGCGAATCCGCCGAAGCCCGTCGTGATGGTGGAGCGCGCAGCCGGCTATTCCGACGATTGCTGCATGTCCTTCGGCAACGAGAACTTCGGCAAGTTCGTGGAGGTCGCAGGCGGGCAGAACCTCGCGGCCAAGATCATTCCGGGCACCTTCGGCGTGGTGAACCCGGAGCAGATCATCGCGGCCAATCCGGATCAGGTCATCGTCACGGGCTCGAACTGGGAACTCTACGTTCCGGGCGGCGCCTGGGTGGGCGTCGGCTCCGGCGCAGACAAGGCCAAGGCCCGGGAAAAGCTCGCCGCGCTGATGAAGCGCCCCTCCTATACGGGCGTGAAAGCCGTGCGCGACAACCAGGTCCACGCCATCTGGCACCAGTTCTACAACAGCCCCTACCAGTTCATCGCCATCCAGGCCATGGCCAAGTGGCTGCACCCGGACCTGTTCAAGGACCTCGATCCCGAGACCACCATGAAGACGCTCTACGAGCGCTTCCTGCCCGTCCCTTACAAGACCGGCTATTGGGTCTCCCTCGCTGACAAGGAATAGGCCCTTGGCCCACTCGCCCGCCATCGCCATGCCGCAGGGGCGCGGAGCCTACCGCGTCCTCGTCCAGCGCAAGAAGCTCGTGCTTCTTGCGCTCGGCCTTGTCCTCGTCCTCTCGGTGATCGCCGATCCCGGCCTGGGACCGGCGCGCTATTCCATGCGTGAGGTCGTGCTGGCGCTGATGGGCTCCCCCGACGTCTCGCTGCAGACCAGCGTGGTGATCTGGGACATCCGCATGCCGGTGGCACTGATGGCGGTCGTGGTGGGGGCAGCCCTGTCGGCCGCGGGCGCGCAGATGCAGACGATCCTCAACAACCCGCTCGCCAGCCCCTTCACGCTGGGCATCTCGGCGGCGGCGAGCTTCGGCGCCTCGATCGCCCTCGTGTTCGGCGTCGGCATCCTGCCCTGGGCCATCGACTACGTGGTGTCGATCAACGCGCTTCTCATGGCCATGGCGGCGGCTCTGTTCATCCATTTCATGAGCCAGAGGCGCGGCGTCACGGTCGAGACCATCGTGCTGCTCGGCATCACCCTGGTCTTCACCTTCAACGCGCTCCTCGCGCTGGTGCAGTATCTCGCCTCCGAGCAGGCGCTCGCCGCCGTGGTGTTCTGGACCATGGGCAGCCTCACCCGCGCCACATGGCCGAAGCTGGCCATCACCACGGCCGTGGTGGCGATCTCCCTCCCGCTCTTCATGCGCCGCGCCTGGGCGCTCACGGCGCTTCGTCTCGGCGACGACAAGGCTGCGAGCTTCGGGGTCAACGTGCGCTGGCTGCGCCTCGAGACGATGATGATCATCAGCCTGCTCGCCGCCGTGCCGGTCGCCTTCGTCGGCACCATCGGGTTCATCGGCCTTGTCGGTCCGCACATCGCCCGCATGCTGGTGGGCGAGGATCAGCGCTATTTCCTGCCCGCCTCCGTGCTGTCGGGCGCGGCGATCCTGTCGCTGACGTCCGTCATCAGCAAGTCCATCGTGCCGGGAACGATCTTTCCTATCGGCATCATCACGGCTCTCGTGGGTGTGCCGTTCCTCTTCAGCCTGATCATGTCCAGCCGGAGGCGCTCATGGTAGCGACCCTGCAACTCACCGATGTCGGCGTGCGCTACGGCAAGCAGGAGGTGCTTTCGGGCGTCACCACGCCGGTGCTGAAGGGCGGCGAGGTCACGGCCGTGATCGGGCCGAACGCCGCCGGCAAGTCGAGCCTGTTCCGGCGCATCGCGGGCCTCCTCGACGGCCCCGGCACCATCCGCATCGGCGACGGGGCGCTCCGGCCCGACCCGGGCCATGTCTGCTACATGCCGCAGGACACGTCGGTGAACACGGTGCTGACCGTCTACGAATCGGTGCTGCTCGCCCGCAAGCAGGGCGCCGGCCGCAAGGTGACGGACGACGATCTTCATGAGGTCGACCGCATCCTCTACGACCTGCAGATCGAGCCTATCTCCTTCAAGGGCCTGCACGAACTCAGCGGCGGTCAGCGCCAGCTGGTCTCGCTCGCTCAGGTGCTGGTACGCGACCCGAAGATCCTGCTCCTCGACGAGCCCACGAGCGCCCTCGACCTGCACCGGCAGGTGGAGGTGCTGGCCCTGATCCGCACGCTCGCGAGGGATCGCGGAATCTGCGTCATCCTGGCCATCCACGATCTCAATCAGGTCCTGCGGGTGGCCGACCGGGTGATGGTGATCGATGCCGGCACGATGGTCTCCTGCGGGCCGGTGGAATCGGTAATCACCCCGGCTCTGCTCCAGACCATCTACCGGGTGGAAGGCCGCATCGAGCGCTGCTCGCGCCAATCCCCGCACGTGATCATCGACGGGCCGCTTGGGCGGGCCTGAGGCAGCACCGTCCCGGCACGATAGCCGCTCTCAGCGCTTCCTGGAAGCGGAAGCCTGAGTCTCCTTCAGGGTCGTCTCGACCTTGTCGAGCTTGTCCTCGATCTTATCGAGCTTCGTCAGGATCTGGTACAGCAGGTCAGGCACGACACGGGCATGATCGACATTCTCGCGGGACGCTTTCGCGGTCGCCTGCACGGCCTCGATCAACTCGCGCATCTCCGAGCGTGTCGCGGTCACCGCGTCGGCGGACGTCGCAGGGCTGGTTTGGGCTGCGGCCTGGCAGGCGAAACCGATTGTCAGAACAGAGGCGATGACCACGAGGCGCATTGTCGGGCTCCAGGAGAGGGCAAGAAGAGATCTCAAGATGTCGGCAGCAAAGCAAAGACTTTCTTCAGGCGGCGACGCGTTCTTTGTTGAAAGACAGGTGCGTGCCGTCTGAACCGTCATAACGGCTTCTTTACCCTACAGGGTCATTTCGCTCGCCATTCCGGGCATCTGCCCGAACCTGTCCTCATCGCAGGCGCGCCTGCCGAATCGAAAGGAGATGTCCGTGCCGATGCGACGTTATTCCAGGCTTGCGGGTGCTTTTATGGCCTCCGTCCTGACCCTGTCCCCCGCCTTAGCCGCCGGCTCCGATCGGGACGCGAAGGTGCGCCAGGCCGTCGACGCGGCGGTGAAGCCGGTGATCGAACGCTTCGGCATCCCTGGACTGGCCGTCGCGGTGACGGTCGACGGCAGGCGCCACTTCATGGATTACGGCGTGGCCTCGAAGGATCCTCGTGTTCCTGTCACGCGAGAGACGCTCTTCGAGCTCGGATCGATCAGCAAGACGTTCACCGCCACCCTGGCGACCCTCGCGGCGGTCGAAGGCCGGCTGTCACTGACCGACCCCGTCAGCCGGCACATGCCGGAACTGAAGGGCAGCGCTCTCGATCAGGTGCGGCTCCTCGACCTCGCGACGCATACGGCGGGCGGCTTTCCCCTTCAGTTGCCGGCAGCCGTGAAGGATCAGAAGCAACTCACTGCCTATTACCGTGCATGGAAACCGAAAGCCGCCCCCGGCACCCAGCGCAGCTACGCCAATCCGAGCATCGGCCTTCTCGGCCTGGCGACCGCCCGCGCCATGGACGCAAGCTTCGAGATCCTGGCGGGACGGCTGTTCCGCGATCTCGGCCTGCAGCGCACCTTCATCGACGTTCCCGCGGCGGAGATGGCGTCCTATGCCTGGGGCTACAATCGCGACGGCAAGCCCGTCCGCGTGTCGGACGCTCCCCTCGCGGCAGAGGCCTATGGCGTGAAGTCGAACGCGGTCGACATGCTCCGCTTCCTTGAGGCGAACATGAGTATCGGCCCGGTTCCGGAGAAACTCGCCCAGGCACTTCGTGCGACGCAGACCGGCTATTTCCGCTCCGGCGGACTGATCCAGGATCTCGTGTGGGAGCAATATCCCTATCCGGTCGCCCTCGACACCTTCATCGCCGGCAACACGATGAACCAGAAGGTCCATCCGGCAGTCGCGATCGACCCGCCCATAGCGCCGCAGCAGGACGTAATCGTCAACAAGACCGGGTCGACCCTCGGGTTCGGGGCCTATGCGGCCTTCGTTCCGGGCAGGAGGGTCGGGATCGTCATGCTGGCGAACAAGGCCTATCCCAACGAGGCCCGGGTGGAGGCAGCCCACCAGGTGCTCTCGAGCCTGACGGAATAGGCCGCGCCAAACAAGAGAGGGCGAGCTAGCACTCGGTTTTCTGTTTCGTCGTGGTGTCGCCGAACTCGTTCGTCTTCTGCTGCGTCGTTGTCGAGCATCCGGTGCTGCCGGTCGCCCCCACGTCGCGGTGCTCGATGATCACGTCCTTCCGGTCGGGACCGGATGCGGCGCCACCGGCGATGCCGCCGATGCCCGCGCCGACAGGCCCGCCCACCACGGCTCCGGCCGTGCCGCCGGCGATTGCGCCGGCCGCGGCGCCGCCCTCCTCCGCGCTTGCCAGGGTCGGGACCGTCAGAAGCAGCGCGGCAGCCGCGAACTTGAGATCAGAAACACGCATGACCTGCTCTCCACATGTCGAAGAAGACTCCGCCATGACAACGGTGAAGGCAGCGCCGCGTTTCAGCGTGGCCATTGCGGGGGTTGTGGCCTCGAGACTGCGGCTACAACCCTTTGGGACGATCCCTCGAAGGAGCGGCCGCGATTAACACGATGTTAATCGGCCGTGGCGGACAATCGTCGATCATCCAGGGAAGACCGCTATGGTTTCCGATTCCCGTTCCAAGGCGATGGTCCTTGTCGTCGACGATGACGCTATCGCCCGCGAGCTCGTCACTCATCTTCTTCGAGCGGGCGGATACGACGTGACAGCCGTCCCCAATGGAGAGCGCGCGCTGCTGATCCTGTGCCAGCAGGGTGACGAGATCGACTGGCTCGTGAGCAAGTTGGACCTGCCGGGACTCGTCTGCGGCTTCATCCTGAAAGACGAGTATGAGCGGCTTCATCCCGATCGGCCCGCGCTGCTGATCACATCCCTCGATCCAGCCCGGATGTCGTCGGCACGCGCGGTCTTCGTCCCTCCTGCGGCTCCGGTCAGAGTGCTCGAGGCTCTGCAGGTTCTCACAAGCCCGGATACGCCGCGGGTTGTGCCGTTTCCGAGCGCGAAGGCGGCCTGATCGCTCCGGCGGCCCAGCGCCGTGCGGCACCGTTGCGCCGGAGCCCGGACGCGGGCCCTTCTGCCTCTCTCGTGCGTTAACGATCTCGTTACCCCTGTCCGGCATACCGACAGGATGACCTATTCCCGCGACACCAAAGCCGTCTCCGAGTTCACCGGCGAACCCGTCAGCACTTGGTCCGAGGAATGGCGGATCGAGACCGAAGCCCGGACCGTCCTGAAAATGTCCAAGCAGGAGCGGGATGTCTTCTTCAACGGGCGGAAAGACGAGAACGGGAAGACGGTCGACCGCGGGGTGGCTGGCATCCGGGGGCCAAAAGCGGTCGATGAGATCAAGGCCACCATGGAGCGGCTGCAGGAAGCCCGTACCAAGCCCCGATGACGGACAGGACTCCTAAAAGAGCCGGCTCCTAGAAATAAAAAGAAAAGAAAAGGGCCGCGCCCAGTCTTTAACGACCGTGTTCGCGACCCTTCGAACCGTATTTGCCCCTACGGTTTGCTCGGATTAAATCATATGAGATGATCGATCAAGGGCAAATAGTTCGCAAATGAACGGTCTGAAGCGTCAGAATAGCGCAGATATTCTATTGACACGCCTCATTCGTGTCACGGACCGTCACAATTTGGCCAAACTACTCCCTGAATAGATAGGTTCACCGACCTGATTATTTGCCCCTACGGGTCGGACCTTGAAGCGCCCCGAACGCGGGCGCTTTCTTTTTGGGGCCGGAGCCTCCACCTGTTCGAGGCTCCACTTGCTTCCGCCATAATCAGGAAGCATTCAGGTTTCCTGTGAGATGATCGCACCGGCGTTAAGGCGATTTTCCGTGATCCCGCACCGCATCCTTCTGGCGCTTGCCCAGTCCCTGCTGGCGCTCCTGCTCATGGCAGGAACCGCGCAGGCGAAGCCGTGCCTGATCGATGACCGGGATCGTCTCGGCGCGGCCGAGACCGCGCTGGCTCTTCCCGGCGATATCGTCGAATCGCCGGAACGCGTCCTGGCAGACCTCCAGGCCGTGCCGGGTGGCGACGATGCCCCGGGCTCCATCCTGCCGGGCGTCACCCCCACGGTCGTGATCGATCATGCCCGCCTGATCAGGACAGGCTGCATCGCCTATCCGAACGCCCCACCCTCGCACCGGCCCTGCGCCGCTCCCCCGACCGGTCCTCCCTTCGTCTGAGCTTTCGCGGCGCCGTCGTGCGCCGCGCTCCCGTGTGCCCCTGTCGCGGCACACCCCTGCTCATGCTTTGACGCGGTTCAAAGCACCCAGGCGCCCGATTGACGGCGCCGAAAGACCACTCAGGCGAGATCTCCCATGCCCACCACCGCTCTTCGCACAGCCGAGGCGTGTCCCGCCGCCGAGGCGCAGCAGACGCCCGGGATGGCCCCGGCCGCTGAGGTCACCCCTCCTCACCGGCGCCCTTGGTTCCTGCGCTGGATGATGCCGGCTCTCGCCCTGGCAGGATGCGGGGCCCTCGCAGCCTTGCTCATGCGGCTTGTGTCCGGGCTCGATCTCGCGACTGTGGCCGCCAGTGCCCTCAGCACACCGGTCCCACTTATCGGAATCTCCCTGCTCCTTGCCGCCGTCAGCTATGGGGCCCTCATCGGGTATGATGCCTTCGGCGTCCGTGCCGCCACCGAGAAGACGGTGCCGCTCAGGACCGTCGCGCTTGGGTCCTTCACGAGCTACGCCATCGGCCATACCCTGGGCTTTCCGCTCGTCACGGCGGGCGCCGTGCGCTGGCGGATCTATGGCGGGGCGGGTCTGAGCCTGAGCGAGGTCGCCAAGCTCACCGCCGTCGCCGCCATGACCCTGTGGGTCGGGATGGCCGGGGTGCTCGGGCTGAGCGCCGCTCTCGAGCCGCAGGCCCTCGCCGCCCTCGACCATCTGCCCACAGGTCTCAACTGCAGCCTCGGGATCGCACTGCTGGCCGGCCTTGCGGCTTACTTGGCCTGGAGCCGCGGGAGCGGACGGGAGATCGGACGGGGCCGGATGCAGATCCGCGTGCCGGGCGGCGGAGCGGCGCTCGTCCAGATCGGCCTCGGCCTGACGGACATCTGCGCGGCCGCCGCAGCCCTGTGGGTGCTTCTCCCGGCCGATCTCGGCATCGGCTTTCCTGTCTTCGCGGCCGTTTTCGCGAGCGCCATCCTGCTGGCCGTGGTCAGTCACGTGCCGGCCGGGCTCGGCGCCTTCGAGGCGGCCATCCTGCTGGCCTTTCCGCAGGCTCCGGCAGCCGAGCTGCTCTCGGCCGTCCTCGTCTGGCGGCTCACCTACACGCTGATTCCGTTCCTGTTCGCCGTGGCACTGTTCCTGGCCCACGAGGTGCGGCGCTCGGATGCGAAACTCACCCTCGCGGCGCGGCGCGTCCGGCGTCTCGTGCTGCCCTTCGTGCCGGCCGCGCTGGCCATTCTCACCTTCATCGGCGGTCTCGTGCTGCTCACGTCCGGCGCGCTTCCCAACGATTACTCGCGCGTGCGGGCCCTGCGGCTTCTGGTGCCCCTGCCCTTCGCCGAGGTCTCGCACCTCGTCGGCAGCACGGCGGGCGTCGTGCTCCTCATCCTGTCTCGCGGCCTGATGCGCCGCCTTGCCAGTGCCTGGACCCTGTCGGTCGTCGTCATCGGGGCCGGCATCGTGGTGTCGCTGGCCAAAGGCTTCGATTGGGAGGAGGCGCTTGTTCTCGGGGCCGTTCTCACCCTGCTTCTGACCCACCGCTCGGCCTTCTACCGCAAGGCCGGGATCTTCGCCGAACCGCTGGAGCCGCGCTGGCTCGTGGCCGTGGCCTTCATTCTCGGCTGCTCCCTCTGGCTCGGGTTCACGGCCTTCCAGGACGTCGACTACAGCCATGACCTGTGGTGGCAGTTCAACTGGCACGACGATGCGTCCCGCTTCCTGCGCAGCAGCCTCGGGGCCATCATCATCGGGGCCGCCCTATCGCTCTACGCGATGATCCATCGTCATCCCGATGCGCGCCGCGTGGAGCCCCTGAAGCCTGACGCGCTCGCGCCCGCACTCGCCTGCGCCGAACGCGCGGACGCGCATCTCGCCCTCCTCGAAGACAAGCGCTTCCTCTTCCACCCCTCGGGCGAAGCCTTCCTCATGTATGCCGTGCGCGGCAAGAGCTGGATCGCCATGGGCGACCCCATCGGCAAGCCCGAACATGCCGCCGACGTCATGTGGCAGTTCCTCGAGGAGGTGGACCGGCATGCGGGTTGGCCCGTGTTCTATCAGGTCAGCCCGACTCACCTGCCGCTCTATCTCGACGGCGGGCTGTCCCTCGTGAAGCTCGGCGAGGAAGCGCATGTGGATCTCGAAACCTTCACGACGGAGGGCAAGGCCGGCAAGGACTGGCGTGCGGCGCTCAACCGCGCCAAGCGGGAGAACCTAGAATTCGCCATCATCCCGGCTGCCGAGGTACCTGGCCATCTCGCCGAACTCAAGAGCGTCTCGGATGCCTGGCTCGCCGGGCGCGGCGCCGGCGAGAAGGGCTTCTCGATCGGCTTCTGGTCGGAGCGCTACCTGTCGTATTTCGACGTGGCCGTGATCCGCCGCGACCGCCGCATCGTGGCCTTCGCGAACATCTGGTACGGCCAGCCCGGGGGCGAGATCACCATCGATCTCATGCGCTATCTTCCGGGCATCTCCGGAATCATGGACCTGCTCTTCGTCAGCCTCATGCAGGAGGGCAAGGCGCGCGGCTACCGTTGGTTCAACCTCGGCATGGCGCCGCTCTCGGGCCTGTCCGAGCATCGCCTGGCCCCGAGCTGGCACAAGGTCGCTGCCTTCGTGGCGCGCAACGGGGAGCGCTTCTACTGCTTCAAGGGATTGAGGGCCTACAAGGAGAAGTTCGGCCCCGCCTGGGAGCCGCGCTATCTCGCGAGCCCGGGCGGCTGGGCGCTGCCGCAGATCCTGCTCGACGTGAGCAACCTGATTTCGGGAAGCCCGATCAAATCCATCAGCAAGGGGGCGAGATCATGAGGGCGTTCAAGCATATCCAGAACCTGACCATCGTGGCGTCCGTCGTCGCTCTGATGTTCGGAAGCGTGCTGCTCGGCCGTTCCGCATGGTCGGCCCTGACGCCGCCAACCGTCTCCACCACGACCATCGACGTCGAGGGCTTCGGCCCCGTCGACATCGTCCGGGCGGAGGATCGTCCCTCGAGGGGCCTGGTCATCCTGGTAGCCGATGAAGCCGATGCGCTGGCGCGCCGCGAGGACGCCCTGGCCCTGGCGAAGGCCGGGCTGGTGGCGGTCTCCTTCAACTTCGACGCCCTGCGCGCGGATTTCGCCAAGTCGCCGCCCGAGGACGAGTGCCACTACGTGTCGGACGACCTGAAGGATCTCGCCCAGGCGGTGCAGCGCAAGCTCGGACTGCAGCGATACTTCTTCCCGGTGATCGCCGGACGGGGCGACGGAGCCGCCTTCGCCTATGCGGCCCTCGCGCAGGCTCCGGCCAACACCCTCGGGGGGGCCATCGGGATCGGGTTCAGGCCCCTGTTGAGAACCGACAGGACCTATTGCTTCGATCCCAAGCTCGAACCTGCGGGCGACGGCTTCTTCGCCCTGCGCCGGGTGCCGGATCTGCCCGCGCCGTGGCGGGCCATCGCACCGGAGCGCGAGCGTCAGGCCGTCGAGGCCTTCCAGGGCGACGGCGACGAGGTCGCCTTCGTGCCGGCCGAGGATGACGCCGCCACTCGCGATGCCCTGGTCGACAGCGCGGTCGAACTGGGCAAGACCGGCGAGCGCGGCCACTCGCAGCTGCCGGTCTCAGTGATCGCCCCCGAGGGGCCGGCGAAAGGTCTCGCCATCATCATCTCGGGAGACGGCGGCTGGCGGGACATCGACAAGTCCATCGGCGAATGGCTCGCGCAGAAGGGCATCGCCGTCGTGGGGCTCGATTCGCTGCGCTACTTCTGGTCCAAGAAGAGCCCGAAGGACGTGGCCGCCGATCTCGGCCTGCTGTTCGACCATTACGGTGCGGAATTCGGGACCGACCGCTACGCGATCGTCGGGTTCTCGTTCGGCTCCGACATCATGCCCGACGTGTGGCCGGAACTGCCGAAGGCGATCAGAGACCGGATCGGTCTCGTGTCGCTCCTGGCGCTCGGCACCAACGCGGATTTCGAGGTGACCGTGGAGGGTTTCATCGGCGCGGCCTCAGCAGAGAGCCGGCCCTTGACCCCTCTCCTCCATCAATTGCCTCTCGACAGGACGCAGTGCATCTACGGCAAGGAGGAGGCAGAGGACAACGAGACCTCCTGCACGGCGCCCGAACTCGGCGACACGCAACGGATCGAACTGGACGGCGGCCATCATTTCGACGGCGACTACGCCAAGGCCGCGGAAGCGATCTGGGGGCGGCTCAAACCGATCCCATAAACGACGGCACGCCCCGTATCAGCCGGCCGTCAGGACGAACCCTGCGGGGCGAAGAAGCAGATGATCGCGTGGGTCGTCGGCTCCTCGCAGATGTGGAACTTTCCATCCGGGGACATCTTGGCCTCGTCGCGACCGACGAGGCGCCCGTCCCAGAGCCGCCAACCCTCCTCGGTCTCCGTCACGGTCTCGCCTCTGGCCTGCGCCAGTTCGCGGCAATCGTGATCGCTGCAGCACCATGTCGGATACCAGCCATGCGCCAAGGCCGGCGCGCCGAGGAGCCAGCCCACGATTGCGAATGTTGTCCGTCGCCGACCAGCGACCATCCTGGCTCAGCCCCTCCCGAGGATCCCCCAAGCGGCAAGCTTATCCTGGATCCGCGCTCGCGCCACCCTACCCCACCGGCATGGCCGATACGGCCGAGCCTCAGCGGCAACGCGCCGCAAGGGGACGAGGGCGACGGCCGGCATCACTCGTTCGTCTGGAGATAGGGCTCGACCTTGCCCTTGAGCTTGATGGTCATGGGATTGCCGAAGCGGTCCTTGGCATTGCCGGCGGTCACGCGAACCCAGCCCTCGCTGACGCAATACTCGTCCACATTGGTCTTCTCGGCCCCGTTGAAGCGGATTCCCACCCCCTTCGCGAGCAGCTCCTCGTCGTAATAGGGGCTGTTCGGGTTCGAGGACAGGCGGTCGGGAAGGGTGTCAGTCATGCGGGGTTCTTTCCGGCGATGGATCGTTCGGGCGGCAACCTACTCCGTCGGGGACGGAATGCCAATTCCGACTGACCCGACGTGACAAGCCCGATGCAATGTCCTACTTTCGTAGAATTCATCTAAGGTAACGTAATAATCCGCAGCAAAGCGGAGGCAGATCAGGGAGATGGCGTTGTCCGCAGCGACAGACGGGATTCACACCGATTTTTCAGACGGCATGAGCTATGGGGACTATCTCCGGCTCGACACCCTCCTCTCCGCCCAATCTCCCCTGACGGCCGAGCACGACGAACTCCTCTTCATCACCATCCATCAGGTGATGGAGCTCTGGCTGAAGCTTCTCAACCGGGAACTCGATACCGCCCTGGCGCATATCCGGGCCGACGAGCTCCAGCCCGCCTTCAAATGCACCGCGCGCATCAACCGGATCCAGGAGCAGCTGATCCAGGCCTGGACGGTGCTCTCCACCATGACCCCGTCCGATTACCTGAGCTTCCGGCCGGCGCTCGGGAAGTCCTCCGGGTTCCAGTCCTGGCAGTACCGGCTGGTGGAGTTCAAGCTCGGCGCCAAGGACGCGGCCAAGATGGCGCCGCACCGCCACCGGGGCGACTTGGCCGAGCAGCTCGAGGCCGCCTACCGGGCGCCGAGCCTCTACGACGAGGCCCTGCGCCTCCTGGCCCGGCGCGGCTACGCGATCCCGGCCGAGGTGCTCGATCGCGACGTGACGCAGCCGTATGCGGCCAGTGCGGGCGTGGAAGCCGCCTGGGAGGAGATCTACCGCCATGCGGGCGAGCATTTCGATCTCTACGAACTCGCCGAGGAACTGGTCGACCTGGAGGATGCCTTCCAGCAATGGCGTTTCCGGCACATGAAGACGGTGGAGCGCATCATCGGCATGCGCAGCGGCACGGGCGGCAGCAGCGGCGTGACCTACCTGCGCAAGGCGCTCGAGCGCTACTTCTTTCCCGAACTCTGGTCCGTGCGCGGCAGGCTTTGACGGAGGGGATGCGCCATGCTTGATCTTCGCCAGCATTTCTCCCGCTTCCTCAACACCGAACCGGACCGCCTGCACTTCTCGGCCCACAGCCATCATCCCTGGCCCGACGTGACGCGCGACGCGCAGCTCCAGGCCTGGGACGATGCGGCCCGCCTTATCGACGACAAGTGGGAGCATGTCCTGGGCCCGGTCCTCGACGAATATCGCGGCCACGTGGCCTCGCACCTCAACCTGCCCGATCCGTCGACCATCGCGGTGGCGCCCAACACCCACGAATTCCTTAAGCGCATCCTCTCCTGCTTCCCGGTGGACCGCCCGGTCCGGATCCTGACCTCCGACGGCGAATTCCACTCCTTCACGCGCCAGATCGCCCGGCTGGAGGAGGAGCGGATCGTGGCCGTCACGCGCGTGCCGGCGGAGCCCTTCACGACCTTCGAGGACCGATTCTTCACGGCCGCCCAGGACGGCTACGATCTCGTGTTCGTCAGCCAGGTCTTCTTCAATTCCGGCTTCGCGCCGGACGGTCGCAGGCTCGCCGAATGCGCCTGCGACGGGGCCATGATCGTAATCGACGGCTATCACGGCTTCATGGCGAGGCCGACGGATCTCGGCGGCATCGCGGAGCGCGTGTTCTACATGGCCGGAGGGTACAAATACGCGATGGCCGGCGAAGGCGCGTGCTTCATGCATTGCCCGCCCGGATGGGGCCTGCGCCCGCGCGACACCGGTTGGTACGCGGCCTTCGGCAACCTCACCAACGCGCAGGGCGGCCAAGTCGGCTACAGCGACGACGGCTGGCGATTCATGGGTGCCACCTTCGATCCCTCAGGCCTCTACCGCTTCAACGCGGTGATGCGCTGGCTCGCGGACGAGGGCATCACGCCGGGCATCATTCACGCCCACGCGAAGGCGCTGCAGCAGCACTTCCTGCGCCGCATCGAGGCGTCGGCCCTGTTCGAGCGCGCGTCGCTCGTGGTGCCGGCGGACGAGACGCGGCGCGGCAACTTCCTCACCTTCCAGACGCCCGAAGCGCAGACGATCCATCGCGACCTCTCGGAGCTGCGCGTGGTGACCGACGTCCGCGGCCAGCGCCTGCGCGTCGGCTTCGGCATCTATCAGACGGAAGAGGAAGTGGACGATCTCGTGCGCCGCATCGACGAGGCCGGCGCGCTGGAATCACTGCCCATCGACAGGCCGTCGGCCGCCTAGAGCATCGATCCCTTAAGCGGCGCATCGTTCGTCGCGGACCCAAAGGGCCGCACAATGCGCTGATCGTCAGCGGAGCGGCTGAACCTCGGCACGTTTCGCGGCGGCCCGCGCCTCCAGGCGGGCCGGATCCTGCCGACCGCATTTGAGACGTCGCAGATCCGCGGCCGGCGCCGGTCCTGCGGCCTTCATGGTGCGCAGATTGCCGACGGGGCTCGCTCCTTCCGACAGGCCGGTGTTAAGAAGGTCCCGCATGACCAGTGTCCGGGTCGCGGCGCTCGGCGATCCGAGCACCACCCCGATGACGCGCCTGTCTCCACGCAGGGCCGAGACGGCCACGTTGAACCCGGAGGCGCAGACGAAGCCGGTCTTCGAGGCCTCGAGACCCGCGTAATCCTCCACCAGCTTGTTGGTGTTCTTGAGCATCCGGCCGTTGACGGTGATGGAGGGCGTCCTGAGCAGGTCCATGTGGTCGCCGTGGTAGCTCAGGAGCACCATCATGAGCACGGCCATGTCCCGCGCATTGGTCACCTGACGGTCGTCGTGCAGACCGGTCGGGTTGGCGAACCGGGTCCCGGTCATGCCGAGGCGCCGCGCCTCCGCGTTCATGGCGGCCACGAACGCCTCCTCGCTGCCGCCGATGGCCTCCGCGACCGCGAAGGTGACGTCGTTGGCGCTCTTGACCATCATGACCGTGATCGCGTCCTCGAGCCTCAGGGACGTGCCCGGCGGGATGCCGAGCTTCGTGGGCGCCTGGGACGCTGCCTTCGCGCTCATGACCACGGACGTGTCCATGCCGACCTGGCCCGCGCGCACGGCCGAGAGGGCGAGATGCGCCGTCATCATCTTGGTGAGCGATGCTGGATGCCAGGAGCGGGTCGCCTCCTGGGCGGCGAGAACGTCGCCCGTGGACGCGTCCACCAGCAACATGGGAGAGGCGCCGACGCCGGCAGGCATCAGGAGAAGGCCGGCAGCCAGGAGGAGCGAGAGCGGCTTCATGGCCGGATCGTTGCCCGAACCGTGGCCTGAGGCAAGCGCAACCGGGCAAAAACTGCCCCGCTCTACCCCTTTCGAGATGCGCACCGCCGGTTCGAGGCCGCGGGCGGAACCGTCACACGGCCGCTTCGGCCAGCATGAGCACGATGCCGAGCGCCACAAGGGCGATGCTGGGCCAATGATGCTTGGGATGCAGGGAACGCGCCCGCTCCCGCGGTTCCAGGGTGGCGCCTCCCTCGGTCGAGCCCATGCGATGAGGGTCGCTCAGGCGCCCCTTCCAGAGCACCTGACCGGCCGCGAGCACGATCCCGGCCACGATGAGCAGCGCACCGATCCAGATGAGGACCATGCCCGAATGCATGCGCCCCTCCCCGATGGAGTTCGACCCCCGAGAGCATAGCACAGGCCCGGGGGAGAACACAGGCGGACGGGGATGGCTCACCCCCCACGCGGTCAGGCCGCCTGCCCGGCGCACCAGCCGGACGACCACGCCCATTGGAAATTGTACCCGCCCAGCCAGCCGGTGACGTCCACCACCTCGCCGATGAAGTAGAGACCGGGCACCGCCTTGGCTTCCATGGTCCGGGAATCGAGGTGGCGCGTGTCGACGCCCCCGAGCGTCACCTCGGCCGTCCGGTAGCCTTCCGAGCCGGCTGGCTTGAAGCGCCAGCGGTTGATGGTCTCGGCAATGGCCCTGAGCCTCTTGTCGGAATAATCGGCTAGGTTGGCTGGTCCCTTCTCGGCTTCGGCGATCAGCTGGGCCAAGCGCTTGGGCAGGAAGGCGGACAGAGCGGTCTGAAGCGCCTGCCGGCCATTCTGCGCGCGTGCCTCGCGCAGTTCCTCGAACAGATCGACGCCCGGCAGCATGGACAGCACAATCTCGTCGCCCTCGCGCCAATACGAGGAGATCTGAAGGATCGCCGGTCCGCTCAGGCCGCGATGAGTGAAGAGCAGCGCCTCGGCGAAGGTGGTCTTCCCGCAGCCCGCCACCGCGTCAACCGCGACGCCCGCCAGGGGCGCGAGGCGCTCAAGCATCGACGGCTCCAGGGTGAGCGGCACGAGGGCCGGCCGCGTCTCGACGATGGGCAGGCCGAATTGCTGCGCGAGATCGTAGCCGAACCCGGTGGCGCCCATCTTCGGAATGGACTTTCCGCCCGTGGCGACCACGAGAGACCGGCATCGCACCGCGCCTTGCGAAAGCGTGAGCGCAAACCCATCCGGCGTCTTCTCGACGGTGTCGACGGAGGTCGAGAGCCGCAGCTCCGTGTTCGCCCGACGCATCTCGTTCAGGAGCAGATCGACGATCTGCTTCGACGAGCCGTCGCAGAAGAGCTGGCCCAGGGTCTTCTCATGATAGGCGATGCCGTAGCGCTCCACGAGAGCGATGAAGTCGCGCTGCGTATAGCGGCGCAGGGCCGAGATGGCGAAGCTCGGATTGCGCGAGATGAAGTTGGCCGGGGCGGCGTTGAGATTGGTAAAGTTGCAGCGGCCGCCGCCGGAAATGCGGATCTTTTCGCCGGGCTTGGCCGCATGGTCGAGGACGAGCACGGAACGGCCGCGCTTGCCGGCCTCCGCCGCGCACATCATCCCGGCAGCCCCGGCGCCGATCACCACAACGTCGAACTGATCCAAGAGAAGTCTTCCTGAAAGAGATGTCTCGGCGCCACCGCTTGGAATTGGCACGGAGGGTTGGCGTGGAAACGAGATGGTGCCGTTGGTAGTAAACCTCGGGACGGGGCGCAAGTAGGGGTGCTAGTATCAGCGCATAGCCTCCCCACGACCTCCCCACGGCCTCTCACGTCATGGCCGGGCTTGTCCCGGTCACCCCGGTCGTATGAAGCGGGGCGCTTCCATGATCGGGATCACCGGCACAACGCCGGTGATAACGCGATATTGTCGGTCAGGTGAGCGCCCCTTCGCCGGGCAATGTTTGCGGCCGCAGCGCCCAATCGATTGAAGCCGATGGGTCCGGGGTGTACCATCGGGATGTTTCAAAGCAACCGCGCTGCCCGAAGCGACGGTGTGTCAGTTGAGCCGTCCTCCCGGCATGCGAGCGTCCTCGTCTCACAGGAGGTTGTCATGACGATCGCACCCACCCTTCAACGCTACATGTCCGATCAAGGCATCAGCTACGATCTGATCGCGCACGAACCGGCGATGACGTCGCTCGGCACGGCCCATGCGGGGCATGTGCCGGGGGACCGGCTCGCCAAGGGCATCATGCTCAGCAATGGTCAGAGCTACATGCTGGCCGTTCTGCCGGCCTCGCACCACCTGCGCCTGTCCGATCTCAAGACGGAGCTTGGCCAGGAGTTGCGCCTGGCCTCGGAGGACGAGATCGTCGAGGTGTTCCGCGACTGCGATCGCGGAGCCATTCCGCCCGTCGGCACGTGCTACGGCCTCGACGTCATCGTCGAGGACAGCGTGGAACGCCAGCCCGACATCTATTTCGAAGGCGGTGATCACGCCACCCTGGTCCACGTGAAGGGCGACGACTTCGCGCGCCTCAACCCGCGGGCCCAGCACGGCACGTTCAGCGACCGGATGTAGCCTCGGCCGGGAGGTCTGAAGCCTGATCGCCGGTCCGCGTCATGCGGCTCGGCTCGGCTCGGCTCGGCGGCACGATGGAACCGTGATAGATCGCCTGTCGTTCAGGCCCCGGCGCGGGGCCTGAAATCCTGTGTTCCCTTCATCCGGTCCCACCGCTCCGCCCCATGTCCCATCTTGCCGAATACGGCGGCCTGTTCGCCGCGGCCTTTCTCTCGGCCACCATCTTCCCGTTCCAGTCGGAGGCCGTGCTCTTCGCCATGCTGGTGGCCGAGCACTATCCCTGGTGGCTCCTGATTGCCGTGGCGAGCGTGGGCAACATCCTGGGGTCCGTCGTGAACTGGTTCCTGGGACGGTTCTTCGCCCGCTTCGAGGATCGGGCCTGGTTTCCGGTGAAGCGCCGGCAGATGGCGAAGGCCGAGGGGTGGTATCACCGCTACGGGCGCTGGACGCTGCTCCTGAGCTGGCTGCCTGTCGTCGGCGACCCGCTCACCATTGTGGCGGGCGTGATGCGCGAGCCCCTGCGGGTCTTCATCCCGCTCGTGGCCCTCGCCAAGACGGGGCGCTATCTCGCCGTCGGCGCCCTGAGCCTGGGCTGGATTTAAGGCCCCTGCAGGCTCGACCAGATCTCCTCCAGGTGCCGCGGCCCCAGTACGGCCCCGGAGGCGGCGCGGATGACCGCCTCCATGCCGGCCGGCGGCTCGTTGTTCATGGCCCAGTGAACGGCCTCGCGAAGGGTGGCGAATTCCCGCACGTCGCTCGGATGGCCTTGGCCGGCCGTGCCGATCGGTTCGTATTGCAGATGGGCCGGGGCATCCAGTTCGGCTTTGCTCAGCATGGCGCGGTCCTGCCTCGTTCGTGTGGATTTGAGCAGGACAACGTTCTTCGGGCTCAAGGCGTTGCAGCCTGGTGATCGGCAGAAGGCCCCTCGACGTCATCACCGGCCCTGCACGGGTGATCCCGCTCCCGGAGGCGCTGCGCTCTTCCGATCGGGATGGCCGGGACAGGCCTGGCCATCACGGACGAACCGCCAAGCCTCAGCAATTCCATTGCGGGAAAGCAGGCGCGACCACAAGGAATGGCAATTTTCCTTGCAAGTTACGCAATTTCAGTCGAACAAGGCCGCAAAGTTCAGCGCGTCGTGCAGACCCGGAGGGTCGTGGGCCATGATGCGCCGCTTAAGGGATGGAGCATCGGATCGATCCCAAAAGTGCAACGACTTTTGGGTCCAATGCTCGAGGGGAAACCATGCCAGCCTATCGTTCTCGCACCACCACCCACGGCCGCAACATGGCAGGGGCCCGCGGCCTCTGGCGGGCGACCGGAATGAAGGATTCCGACTTCGGCAAGCCGATCATTGCGGTGGTGAACTCCTTCACCCAGTTCGTGCCGGGCCACGTCCACCTCAAGGACCTGGGCCAGCTCGTGGCGCGTGAGATCGAGAAGGCCGGCGGCGTCGCCAAGGAGTTCAACACCATCGCGGTGGACGACGGCATCGCCATGGGCCATGATGGCATGCTCTACTCCCTGCCCTCGCGGGAGCTGATCGCCGATTCCGTGGAATACATGGTCAACGCCCATTGCGCCGACGCCATGGTGTGCATCTCCAACTGCGACAAGATCACGCCCGGCATGCTGATGGCCGCCCTGCGGCTCAACATCCCGGTGGTGTTCGTTTCCGGCGGCCCGATGGAGGCCGGCAAGGTCGTGCTCAATGGCGTGACCAAGAAGCTCGACCTCGTGGACGCCATGGTGGCGGCCGCCGACGATAAGGTGGCGGACGAGGACATCAAGGTCATCGAGCGCTCCGCCTGCCCCACCTGCGGCTCGTGCTCGGGCATGTTCACGGCCAATTCCATGAACTGCCTCACGGAGGCGCTAGGCCTGTCGCTTCCCGGCAACGGCTCGACGCTCGCCACCCACGCCGACCGCCGCCGCCTCTTCGTCGAGGCCGGCCACCTGATCGTCGACCTCGCCCGCCGCCATTACGAACAGGACGACGCCAGCGTGCTGCCGCGCGCGATCGCCTCCTTCGCGGCCTTCGAGAACGCCATGACCCTCGACATCGCCATGGGCGGGTCGAGCAACACGGTGCTGCACCTGCTGGCCGCCGCCCACGAGGCGGAGGTAGACTTCACCATGGCGGATATCGACCGCCTGTCGCGCCGCGTGCCGGTGCTCTGCAAGGTCGCGCCCGCCGTCGCCAACGTCCACATGGAGGACGTACACCGGGCCGGCGGCATCATGGGCATCCTGGGCGAGCTCGACCGCGCCGGCCTCCTCGACACCTCGGTGCCGACGGTTCATTCCGAATCCCTGAAAACGGCCCTCGACCGGTGGGACGTGCGCCGCACCAACAGCCACGCCGTGCACGAGTTCTTCAGCGCCGCGCCCGGCGGCGTGCCGACCCAGGTCGCGTTCAGCCAGGAGAGCCGCTACGACAGCGTCGACACGGACCGGGCCGCCGGGACGATCCGCGACAAGGACCACGCCTTCTCGCAGGACGGCGGCCTCGCGGTCCTGTCGGGCAATCTCGCCCTCGACGGTTGCATCGTGAAAACGGCCGGCGTCGACGAGAGCATCCTGGTGTTCTCCGGCCCCGCCGTCGTGTTCGAAAGCCAGGACGACGCGGTGAGCGGCATCCTGAACGGCAAGGTGCAGGCCGGCGACGTGGTGGTGATCCGCTACGAGGGTCCGCGCGGCGGCCCCGGCATGCAGGAGATGCTCTACCCCACGAGCTACCTGAAGTCGAAGGGACTGGGTAAAGCCTGCGCGCTCATCACCGACGGTCGCTTCTCCGGCGGCACCTCGGGCCTGTCCATCGGCCACGTTTCGCCGGAAGCCGCCGAGGGCGGCACCATCGGGCTCGTCCAGGACGGCGACCGGATCGAGATCGACATCCCGAACCGCCGCATCAGTCTCGCCGTCGACGAGGCCGAGCTGGATCGCCGCCGCGCCGCCCAGCAGGCGAAGGGCTGGCACCCTGCCGCTCCCCGCAAACGCAAGGTCTCGGCGGCCCTCAAGGCCTACGCGATGCTTGCCACCAGCGCGGCCAAGGGCGCGGTCCGGCAGATCTGACGCGAACCGGCCGCGTTCCTGACGAAAGCGGCGCCGGATGAATCCGGCGCTGCCAAAGGTCCCGGGCGGGCATTCGAGCCTTGACGAAACACTGTCTCCTGGAGTCCTGTGGGGAGAGACCCAAATCAGCCGCAGGATCCTGAATGACCCGCCTCGCCCTGACCGTCAGCCTCCTTCTCCTGGCCGGCTCCGGCTTCGCCCAGGAGGCGCCGGACGGCAACGCCCTGCAGCTGACCGTCCGGCCCTCGGGCTACGAGGCCGAGGCCAACGAAGCGACGGCCCGGCAGGAGAGGCTGCTCAGGCGGCTCGAACAGAGCGACCACATGATCCGGTCGATCTGCATCAATTGCGGCGACTCGTGGAAGCACCAGATCTACGCTCCCTTCAATCCCCTGGCATCCCTCGGCCGCTCCGGCCAGCCGTCGGAAGAGACCGGTAACTAAGCCGGCAGACAGCACTTTGGCCGCGCCTGGATCGTATTGAGAAGGTTTTCCCGACCCTCTATATTCGGAGAGGTGAGGACGACCTCGCACCTTCATGACTCCGGTGGGGACGGCCCTGCCAATGACGGAGGTCCTGTCATGGCATGGACTTGGCTCGCTCTTGCCGGCTTGTTCGAAATCGGCTGGGCGATCGGCCTGAAATACACGGATGGCTTCACCCGCCCGGTCCCGTCCGTTCTCACGGCCGTGAGCATGATCATCAGCGTGCTGCTGCTCGGAATCGCGCTGAAAACCCTCCCCGTCGGGACCGGCTATGCGGTCTGGACCGGGATCGGCACGGTCGGAACGGCCATTCTCGGCATCATCCTCTTCAACGAGCCCGCCACCGCCATGCGCCTCGTCTGCATCGGGCTGATCGTGGCCGGAATCCTCGGCCTCAAGTTAGCCTCAGGCTAGCCTCGGCGGTTATGGTGCGGGCCTCATGACTGCATTCGCTCACATCAGGCCGAAATCGGCGGCACGAGGGCTCAAGGCCTTCGTGGCCGTGGTCTGCCTCGTGATCGTCGGCCTCGAGGGCTGGCGCGACTGGAGCGAGCGCGAGCAGGAAACCGCCCGGATCAGCGCCGAGACGGTGAATCTCGCCAAATCGCTCGTCCAGCATGCCGAGGATACCTTCGAGGTGGCGGACGCGCTTCTGGTGGACGTGGTCGACCGGGTCGAGATGGGCGGCGTCCTTCCCAACGCGGTCAAGAGGCTGGACACCTTCCTGGTCGAGCGGGTGCAATCCCTGCAGCGCATCAAGGCGCTGTCGGTCTATGAGAACGACGGTTTCCTCCTGACGAGCTCCCTGCCCGGGCACCGGGGCAAGGTGAACGTGGAGGACCAGGCTTTTTTCCGGCACCACAGGGAATCCACCAGCAGCGACTGGTTCCTGGGGCCCCTGATCCGCGATCCCCTCGGCGGAGACTGGGTTCTGACCCTGTCCCGCCGCATCGACAAGCCGGACGGCAGCTTCGGGGGCGTCGTCCAGGCCAGCATTCCGCCGCGTTATTTCGCCAATTTCTTCGGCCGCTTCGATGTCGGCACGCAGGGCAGCATCACGCTCATTCACCGGGACGGGACGGTCCTGTCGCGCTCCCCCTACATCGAGCGCGCCATCGGATCGAGCATCTCGAGCGATCCGCTCTTCAAGGAAAAGCGGGGCTCGGGCTCCTACGACTACGTCTCCCCGTTCGACAACGTGGCCCGCATGGGCGGCTACCACCGCAACCACGTCTTCCCCATCGGGGTCCTCGCGTCCGTGGGCCGGGACGAGGCTCTGGCGAGCTGGAACCGGGAATTCATTTTCCGCGGCGTGGTCATCAGCCTGCTCGTGGGCACGCTGGCCACGCTCGGCTGGGCCCTGGCGGCGGAGCTGCGCCGGCGCGAGGAGACGGAGGCCGAGCTCTCCGTGCTGGCGGTCACCGACGGCCTGACGGGACTGGCCAACCGGCGCATGTTCGACAAGCAGCTCGAGACCGAATGGCTCCGCGCGTCGCGGGAGAAGTCGCCGGTTTCCCTGCTGCTCATCGACGTGGACCAGTTCAAGGCCTACAACGACATCTACGGGCACCAGGCCGGCGACGAATGCCTGCGCACCCTCGCCCGGGCGGTGGCCAGCGCGGCCCGCAGGCCCGGCGATCTGGCGGCCCGCTACGGCGGCGAGGAGCTCGTGGTCCTCCTGCCGGATCTGGACGAGGACGGCGCGGCCCTCGTGGCCGAGGACATCCGGGCGAAGGTCGAGGCGCTTCGCGTGCGCCACGAGGCCAGCTTCCCGTCCCGGATTCTCACGGTCAGCATCGGCAGCGCGACCCGCATTCCGAGCCTGGACCGGACCCGGATCGGTCCGGCGGACCTGATCGCCCTCGCGGACGACGCGCTCTACAAGGCCAAGCAGGCTGGCCGCAACCGCGTCGCGACCGCCAAGGCCGCCTGAGAACGAGCACGAATCCTCGTCGAGCGGTTGCGCATCCCCCTGACCTCATCATCGGCCCCATGCCGGCCATGACGAGCAGGGTGCGATACTGGATGTCGGGCTCGCGGCTGACCTTGCTACTCCTCTCCCCGTCATCACCGGCCTCGTGCCGGTGATCCCGATCGTCTGAAACGCGGCGCTCTTCCGTATCGGGACGGCCGGGACTGCTCCCCGGATCAAGTCCGGGCCCGGCCATGACGGGATTGAGCGTCAGATGACCAGGAAGTCGTTGGCCGCGATGGCCTTGTGCGCCCCGATATGGGCGAAGACGACATGGCCCCCGGCCTTGCTGCCGTTGGGGTCGTACCACAGGTTGCCCGTCCTGGCGTCGTAGCCGACGTGATCATTGCCGTCGAGCGCCTTGGCGGCCTTGACGAAGTAAGCCTTGCTGAGCCCGCCGGTCTTCTTCAGGGCCTTGAAGACGGCATTCTCGAGCTGGATCGTGTCGTGCTTGGCGTTCCAGCCGATGATCTTGTCCTTGTTGCCCGACTTCGCCGGGGCGGTGTCGAACACGAACACGTCCTTCCCGTCGCCGCCGGCGAGCGTGTCGTTGCCTGCCCCGCCGAAGAGCGTGTCGTCGCCCTTGCCGCCGCTGATGGCGTTGCCGGCGGCGTTGCCCTTGATCCGGTTGGAGAGAGCGTTGCCGGTCAGGCTGATGGCGTCCCGGCCGCTGGCCGTGAGATTCTCCACGTGATCGGCCAGGGTATAGCCGATGCTGGCGACGACCTCGTCGGCCGCACCGCCGTTGGACATCTCGATCACGCGATCACCTGCGTTGTCGACATGGTAGGTGTCGTTCCCGGCGCCTCCCGTCAGGACGTCAGCGCCGGCCATGCCGTTCAGGACATCGTCCCCGAAACCGCCGACGAGCGAGTCGCTCCCGGCCGACCCGACGGCGTTCTCAGGGTTCACGTCGCCGACCGCGACGACGACATCCTTCTCGAAGCTGAGACCTCCGCCGTCGGTGACCTTGATCTTGATCGTGTGGGACCGGGCCTGCTCGTAGTCGAGCAGGAGGCCGTTCGCCACCTTGAGCTGGCTGCCTTCGATCGTGAAGCGCCCATCCGTCGTTCCCCAGGTCCCGTCCGCCTTGAGGATCTGGAACGTGAAGGTGCTGCCGGGGGCGTCCGTGGCCGAGAGGTCGCCCACCTTGCTGCCGTTCGCCGCCAGTTCGAGAACGGACGAGCCCTGAAGCACGATATCCGTCGGCCGCTGGTTCGGCTCGGGTGGCACGGTTGCCGCAAGATCGATGTCAAGTTGCACGATCTTTTCGCGGCGGCCGGGATCATCAAGGATGACGAAGAGCGAGCGTGTGCCTGCCCCACCCTCGCCATCGTTGCGGTAGGTCAGAGACTGGATGACCTTTTGCACTCGCTCGGGCGTCGCATTCCCGTTGAAATAGACGCTGATGGAGATGTCGTTGTCGTAGAACTCGCCGATATGGGTTCCATCGACAAAGAGCTTCTGTCCGGATGAAGGGGAGCCGACGAGCGAAATTCCGTTCGACGCATCGATCCCCAATCGGTCGTTCTGGTCAGCTCCGGGAAGAAAAACACTGAGCGTTCTGATGAGGCCGTCATCGGCGCTGAGACCGGCGTTTCGGCCCGTGTCGAGAAAGGTCAGCTTTCCCCGTTCCGCGTGGATTGCGGCTTCGCCGAAGGCCGTCAGCTCAGGGGCATGATGCGTCGTCGTTCGGCCGCCTGCCGTAATCGTATCGATTCCATGCCGATGCAGGATCAGCCGTTCGGGATCGGTGAGCGTTCCGGATTTCAAGATCAGCGTGTCAGCGGCCGTGGCATAACCGTAGACGTGCTGCGCCAGATCGAAGGTATCAACCGTGATCTCGGCATGGTCGGATCGCAGATGGATGTCGAAGCCCGAAATCGTCTTGCCGGTCAGATCGACATCCATGCCGTCGATGAAGAGCCTGTCGCCTCCGGCTCCACTGCCCTTTCCATCGATCCGCCGAAGATCCTCCAGCTGCTCACTTCCGATGATGATCAAGTCATCAGTCGACGAGCCTTCGAGGGTTTCAACACTCGTGAACTTGTTCATGGAATCAAGGCGGTAATATCCGCCAGTCAGGCTGAGGGTATCGTTGCCCGCTCCCCCATCCAGTTCGTCGCCTGAGCCGATCGCATCCTCGCCGGCCATGAAAACGTCGTCCCCGGCCGTTCCCTGGATGCTGTCGCCGACAGTGAGCTCGAACTGAGCATAAAGGTTGTTGCTGTCGGTCAGGGCAACCGTCAGGTACCGGGTATTCGAGAAACCGGTTTCGGTCGATTCGTCGGTGTATGTCAGCGAGCGGACGAGAGTTTGAACCCGCTCGGCTGTTGCATCGTCATTGAACTCGAATTGGAGGAGGTCCTGATCGGCATAAGAGACAAATCCGATTTCGACGCCTGCAACGACGATCTTCTCGCCCGTCTCGAGACCGTCCGGGAACTCGACCTCCCCCGCTGCAGTGCGAACACCGAGAACATCGGTTACCTCGTGGGAGCCGAAGTAAACATCGAGGAACCGGATGGGATGGTCTCCTTCCACAACGACCGCGTCGGTTCCTCGATCGATGAAAACCGTTTCCCCGGGCTCGCGAAGAATAGACGTAAAACCAAAATTGAGTATCTGCGGACCGGCCATCGTTCATCTCCTCTTCCGGGTTCGGTCCTGACGAGGAGACTTGGCATAGTTCCTGGGCAGGGACCGTTCGACCGGATGCTTCAATGAACGTTATTAAGTTATATAAATCGATAAGAAAAGTCCCCTATCGAAAATCGATATAGTACGCGTGGAAACGGGTCATCTTCAGCGTCCAGAAGGGTAGGAGCGGCAGGGTTCCTGCCGCTCCCGCGTTTCTAGAACACGCATTCCTTGAAGGCCGGCAGGACCGAGCCGTTCCATTCCCCATGGTAAAGCTCCAGCAGGCGCTCGGCCTGGGTGCGGCCGGAGGCGACGATCTCGTCCGCATAGGCGAGATGGCGGGTCTCGTCACGGCCGGAATCATCCCGGCAGCCGCGGCGCTGGAGGCCGGTGCGGGCGAGCGCGAGGGCGTCGCGGGCGACGTTCTGCACGGAGCGGCCGGCGATGCGGGCCTTGAGGGCCTGCGTCGGCACGGCGGCGCGCAGCTGCTCGCGCTCCTGGGCGGTCCAGCCCTTCACCAGCTCCCAGGCCCCGTCGAGGGCGGTCTCGTCGTAGAGGAGACCGGTCCAGAACGCCGACAGGGCCACGATGTGCTCGAGGTTGCCCACGTCGGCGCCGCGCATCTCGAGGTAGCGTTTGAGGCGCACCTCCGGAAACACGGTGGACACGTGATTGGCCCAGTCGGAGCGCGTCGCGCGCTCGCCGGGCAGTCGAGGATGCCGGCCCGCGAAGAGGTCACGGAAGGACGAGCCCGCCACGTCGTGATAGGTCTCGTCGCGCTTGACGAAATACATCGGCACGTCGAGCACCCAGTCCACATAGCGCTCGTAGCCGAAGCCGTCCTCGAACGCGAAGGCCATCATGCCGGTCCGGTCGCGGTCGGTGTCGAGCCAGATGGCGGAGCGCATGGACAGGTAGCCGTTGGGCTTGCCGTCCGTGAAGGGCGAGTTGGCGAAGATCGCCGCGGCGACCGGCTGCAGCGCCAGCGAGACGCGCAGCTTCTTCACCATGTCGGCCTCGGACGCGTAGTCCATGTTCACCTGCACGGTGGACGTGCGGTACATCATGTCGAGGCCGAGCGAGCCGACCTTCGGCATGTAGTCCGTCATGATGCGGTAGCGCGCCTTCGGCATCACGGGCGTCTGCGCCCGGGTCCAGAGCGGGCTCATCCCGAGGGTCAGGAAGCCGAGGCCGAGGCCCTCGCCCACCGCCTTCGCGTCCGCGAGGTGCTGCGCCGTCTCGCGGGCCGTGTCGTGCAGCGTCGCGAGCGGGGCTCCCGACAGCTCGAACTGTCCGCCCGGCTCGAGCGAGATCGCGCCGCCGTCGGTCTCGTCGGCCAAGCCGATCGGGCGATCGTTCTCCAGGATCGGCTCCCAGCCGGTGCGCGCCTGCAGCCCGTCCAGGAGCGCGCGGATGCCCCGGCTCCCCTCATAGGGAACGGGCGAGGCATCGGCCGTATAGAAGGGGATCTTCTCGTGTTCGGTGCCGAGCCGCCAGGCCTCGCGCGGCTTCTCGCCGGAGGCGATCCATTCCACGAGCTCCGACCGCGCACCAATGGGGGTCGTATCGGATACGTCCCGCGCCATGCATCACCTCATCAAAAAGCGCGTTCAAGGCGCGCCGACTCAGGGTCGGGACTCAATAAGGGGCTTAAGGCCAAGGCGCAATGAGGGGGGACGGCAGAAAGCGACGGGGGCGTCACCACCCTCGTCGCGGCATCGGACGTGAAGCGCGGATGCCACCTCGGGATCCGCACGGCACGCTAATGCCGGATCGCCGTTTCCCCCGTCGTTTCCGCACTGAGCCAGTCGACCACGCCGGCAAGCGCATCCCGGTTCGACAGGCCGCGGCCGACCGCTTCCGTGAAGAGCGTCAGCTGCTGGTCGGCGCTGGTGCCGCGGGCCACGATCCAGCGGGCGAGGTCGAGCTCCCGCTGGCAGCCGAGCACCTTGGCGTCCTCGGCCACGAGGTCGAGGGTCTCGTCGAGGAGCTCCCGCACGGGCTTGGCCCTGCGGGTCTTCTCGTCGACGAAGCTGCCGTGGATGCCGTAGCGCTGGGCCCGCCAGCCGTTCTCGTCGTTGATGGCCCGCGAGGCGCCAGTCTGCCCGGCGTTCAGCGAGGTATCCAGGCTCAGGCGGCGGACGAGGCAGCGGTAGAGGGCCGCGATCGCGATGGTGTCGTCGAGGCGGGTGCAGCTGTCGGCCACGCGCAGCTCAAGGGTCGGATGCTTCAGCGACGGCCGGATCACCCACCAGACATAGCTCGAATTCTCGATGGCGCGGGCCGCCACGAGGGTGTCGATGTAGCGCTGGTAATCCTGCGCGCTCTCGAACAGATCGGGAAGGCCCGTGCGCGGCAGCTCGCGATAGGCGGCCAGCCGGTAGCCGAGCAGGCCCGTGCGCTGCGCCTGCCAGAATGGCGAGGAGGTCGACAGCGCGAGCAGGAGCGGCAGATAAGGCTGGATTCGGTTCATGATGTCGACGCGCATGTCAAGATCCGGCACCTCCACATGGACATGCATGCCGCACAGGACGTTGCGGCTGCCCAGCATCTGCAGGTCGTGCATGACCTTCCCGTAGCGCGGCTGCGCCGTGGGACGCACCCGCGACCAGACGGCGAGCGGATGGGTGCCCGAGGCCATGATCGACAGGCCGAAATCACGCGCGACGGACCCGACCGACGAGCGCAGCGCAGCCAGCTGCGCCCGGGCATCGGCGAACTCCAGAGCGGGCTTGCTCGCGATCTCGATCTGCGGCTCGAGCATCTCGGGCTGGATGTCGCCCGAGATCTGGTCCCGGCAGGCGGCAAAGAATTCCTTGATTTTCCCCCTGGCGATATCCCGTTTCGGCGCATCGTTGACGAAGTACTCTTCCTCGATGCCGAACTTGAAGTCCCAGCTCATTTCCTTGGTGTCCTCTGTTCTTGTTCAGAAATGACCTTTCGCACATGCGGATCGGCCTGCGGCGACCGCGCCGAAACTCCGGCTCAATGGGGCCAGATTGGGGCGAATCGGCGCGAAACTGCTAAGCTTCTGAAGCTAGAGGCGGATCGGCTTTATGCGTTGTCGGACGACGAGGTCAGTTCCAATCGCCAAGCACGGACTGAACGATCGCCAGCGCGGCCACAGCGGCTGTGTCAGCTCGCAGGATTCGCGGACCCAACGATACGCAAACACATCTTTCGTGGGCGGCGACAAGCGCTCTCTCCTGATCGGTGAACCCTCCTTCGGGGCCCACGATAACGGCCAGACCAGCTTGATTGTTCCCAAGCTTGGCCAGGGCCGCCACGGGGTTGGAAACGGGCGCGTTCTCGTCGCAGAAGACGACCAGGCGGTCCTTGTCCAAGCCTTTGAGAAAACGCTCCAAATTCTCCTCTTCGCGGACCTCCGGAATCGACAGGATCCCGCATTGCTCGGCCGCCTCGACGGCGTTGCTGCGCATGCGCTCCAGGTTGACCCGGGAGGACTGCGTCCGCCGCGTCAGGACCGGCTGGAGAACGCCTGCTCCCATCTCCACGGCTTTCTGGACCATGTAGTCGAGGCGGGCATGCTTGAGCGGCGCGAAGGCGTAGATGATGTCGGGTGCGGCCCCCTGCTCCCGGGTCCGTTCCGCACAGACGAGGTCGGCGGCCTTGCGCCCCTCGACGGCCACCTCGGCCCGCCACTCCCCGTCCCGGCCGTTGAAGATCAGCACGGACTCGCCGGCCTTCAGGCGCAGGACGTTCAGGAGGTAATTGGCCTGCCCCCGGTCGAGGGCGATCCTGGCCCCGGCCTGGAGAGGGGTGTCGACGAAGAGGCGGGGGGCTTTGAAGTCGTAATCGGCCATGGGAACCTTCCGAACCGCCTCTCCTGTATCAAGTTCCCGAGCCCCGAGGGAGAGGCCGGGTCCGATCGGTCACGGAATATTCACGTGCCAAACGGCACAGCTTATGCCCAAGGCGACCTTTCGCCTCTTGGCCTCAAGGCCCTGAACCTGTTAACAGAACCCTGGCCTGCGAGACGTCGCGGGCCGAGTGAGGGAATTTTGGGCATGACGCATATCCGTTCGCATATCCTGGCTGCGCTTGCCGTCGCTGGCATTTTCGTGACGGCTCCTGCCTTCGCGCAGTCGAGCGCCTGCCAGGAAGGCCAGAAGATCCTGCAGGAGCGGCAGAACCTGATCCAGCAGGTCAACAAGCTCACCAATGGCGGCAAGAACAAACAGATCGACCCCCGCGCCGCCTGCACGGTCTTCACCAAGCTCGTGACGAACGGCGCCGCCGGCCAGAAATGGATGACCGACAACAAGGATTGGTGCCAGGTTCCCGATCAGCTGATCCAGAGCTTCTCCGAGGACCATAAGCGCTCCCAGCAGTTCAAGGGCCAGGCCTGCGGGGCGGCCGCGAAGATGGCCGAGATGGAAAAGCGCGCCAAGCAGCAGCAGCAGCAAGGCCAGCAGGGCGGCATCGCGGGAAAGATGGGGGGCGGCCTGACCGGCACCCTGACCGTCCCGAAGGGCGCCCTCTAAGCCCGGCCGTCTGAGCGATGGAGCCCCCTGCAGCGCCGTCCCTGCCCGATGCCGTCAAGGGCCATTGGGCCGAGCGGTGGGCGCCGGCGGGCCTCAGGCCCTATCTGCGCCTCGCCCGTATCGAGCGGCCCATCGGCTGGTGGCTGCTTCTCCTGCCCTGCTGGTGGTCGGCCGCGCTCGCCGCCATCGCGGCCGGGCAGCCCTGGCCGAACCCGGTCCACTGCCTGCTCTTTCTGATCGGCGCCGTGGCCATGCGCGGGGCCGGCTGCACCTATAACGACATCGTCGACCGGGATCTCGATACCCGGGTCGAGCGCACCCGCCAGCGCCCCCTTCCCTCGGGCCAGGTCACCCTGAAGGGAGCCCTGGCCTTTCTCGCGCTCCAGGGGATCGTCGGCCTGCTGGTCCTGCTCCAGTTCAACGCCTTCGCGGTCGCGACCGGCTTCGCGTCCCTGGGCGTGGTCGCCCTCTACCCGTTCATGAAGCGCTTCTTCTGGATGCCGCAGATCGTCCTGGGTTTCGCCTTCGCCTGGGGGGCCCTGATGGGCTGGGCCGCCACCTTCGGCTCCTTGAGCCCGGCCGCCATCCTTCTCTATCTCGGCAGCATCGCCTGGGTGGTGGGGTATGACACGATCTATGCCCTGCAGGACATCGAGGACGACGAGATCGCCGGGATCAAATCCTCAGCCCGGTATTTCGGCGAGAACGTCAGGCTCGGCGTCGCCATCTGCTATGCGCTGACCCTGGTCTTCGTCACCGCTGCCCTGGGCTTGGCCGGAGCGGGCCTCACGTCCTTCGCGGGCCTGGGTCTCTTCGCCCTTCACCTGGGCTGGCAAGTGGCGCGCATCGACCCCTCGGACGGGGCCGGCGCGCTGCGCCTCTTCCGCTCGAACCGGGACGCCGGTCTGATCCTGTTTGCCGCCCTCACCCTCGACTGCCTCGTCTAGGCGGGCGCGGCTCCTTCCGAAAAGAAAGGTTTGGGAAGGCGGGATATGGTATCTCCTGCCCATGGTTCCCATCTCAGGCTCGATGCCGTCTTCCTCACCCCTCTCCATCCCGTCCCTCGCACCTGCCGTGCGCGAGGCTGCCCGCCGGGCGGGGGACTTGGCCCTGCCCTATTTCCGCTCCGGCGCCCAGACGGCGGCCAAGCTCTGGTACAAGGGGCAAAGCTCCCCGGTGACGGAGGCGGACATCGCCCTCGACACCTTCCTGAAAGGCCATCTTTCCGGGCTGTTTCCCGCGGCCGGCTGGCTCTCCGAGGAGACCGCCGACGACCCGGCGCGCCTCGAGAAGAGCCATGTCTGGATCGTCGATCCCATCGACGGCACGAGGGCCTTTGCGTCCGGCCACCCGGACTGGGCCGTCTCCATCGCCCTGGTGCGGGACGGGAAGCCCGTGCTCGGCGTCCTTTACGCTCCGGCCCACGAGCGTCTCTATGAAGCAAGGCTCGGCGAAGGAGCCTGGTGCAACGGCGAGAGGCTGCAATTGCCGGCGGCCGGCAGAGTCCCGCCGCCCCGGGTCGCGGGCCCCAAGCCCCTCGTGGACCGGCTCGAACGCCACATGGGTCCGGTGGAGCGTCTGCCCAAAGTGCCGTCCCTGGCGCTCAGGCTGGCCCGGGTCGCCGATGGCTCCATCGATGTCGGACTCGTTTCAGCCCATGCCCAGGATTGGGACATCGCCGCTGCGGACCTCATCCTACAGGAGGCGGGCGGACGCCTGACCGAGCTCGACGGTTCGACCGCGACCTACAACAGTCCCCATCCCGTGCATGGTGAGATGATTGCCGTTGCGTCACAGTTGCATCCTCGTGCTATTGGGGCCATGAGAGCCTGAACACCGTCGGCTCGTATTACCACCGATCCGTCCAACCCTCTTCAGAAGAGCCCTATCACCATGACCGACACGCCTGGCAAGCAACTCCTGCACCTGGTTTTCGGCGGCGAGCTCAACAGTCTCGAATCCGTCGATTTCAAGGATCTTTCCAAGCTCGACATCGTCGGAATCTTCCCGAACTACGCCAGCGCCCACATGGCCTGGAAGGCCAAGGCGCAGGCGACTGTGGACAATGCGCAGATGCGCTACTTCATCGTCCACCTCCACCGCCTGCTGGATCCGCAGAACGGCTGATCCCTCCTGTCACCATGGGCCTCGTCAAGCGCATCATCCGGTCTCGAGCGGTCCAGGAAGTCCTGGGTCTTCTCGTCGCGGGCTATCTCAAACTCGTGCAGCGCACGAACCGGTTCGTCATGGAGCCGGCGGATGCCTATGACCGGATCGAAATGCCCGTGATCGCCGCCATGTGGCACGGTCAGCATTTCATGATCCACTTCGCCAGGAGGCCGCAGGACAAGGCCGCAAGCCTCGTCTCCCGCTCGGGTGACGGCGAGTTCAACGCCATCGCGTTGCGCCATCTGGGGGTGCGGGCCATCCGGGGTTCCGGTGCCCGCGGCCGCGACATCCGCAAGAAGGGCGGGGCTCAGGCCATGCGGGCCATGCTCAGGGCACTGGGCGACGGGGAGATGGTCGTGATGACGGCCGACATCCCGAAGATCTCGCGGGTCTGCGGTCAGGGAATCGTGACTCTCGCCCAACTGTCGGGACGCCCCATCGTGCCGGTTGCCGTCGTCACCAGCCGCCGCATTGATTTCGACAGCTGGGACAAGGCGAGCATCGGCCTGCCCTTCGGCCGCGGCGCCATGGTGCTCGGGGATCCGGTCCCGGTGCCGCGCGATGCGGACGGAGAGACGCTAGAATCCCTCAGAAGAGCCGTCGAGAGGGAACTCGACCGGGTGCATGCGCGCGCCTATGATCTTGTGGGGTCGAAGGATCCGGGCGCGAAGCCCAGTTCCGTGCTCATGGGAGGCTCCCGGGCATGAGCTTCCCGATCATCTTCAAGGCGTACCGCACGGCCGTGTCCGTCCTGGAGCCGGCTGTGCTGGGTCTCCTCTATTGGCGCCAGCACAAGGGCCGCGAGGACCGGACGCGGCTCGGCGAGCGCCAGGGCTATCCGAGCCGGCAGCGGCCCAAGGGCCACCTGATCTGGGTTCACGGCGCCAGCATAGGAGAGACCCTGTCTCTGTTGCCGGTCGTGGAGCGGATGACACAGCGTGGCCTTGCGGTCCTCGTCACGTCGGGGACCAAGACCTCCGCGTCCCTGATCGCTCGGCGCCTTCCACCCGGGGCCCTGCACCAGTTTGTTCCGCTCGACGTGCCACGTTATATAAGACGGTTTCTGGACCACTGGCAGCCCGATCTGGCCCTGATTGCCGAATCCGAGATCTGGCCGAACACGCTCATGTCGCTGTCGGAGCGAGATATCCCGCTCGTCATGGTCAATGGCCGGATGTCCGATCGATCGTACCGGCGCTGGCAGAAGATGCCGGGGATCATCCGGGGCCTTCTCGAGCGCTTCGCCCTCTGCCTCGCCCAGACGTCCGAGGATGCCGAACGGCTGGCGAGGCTCGGCGCCCCCCGGGTGATCGTGACCGGCAACATCAAGTTCGACGCGGCTCCCCCGCCGGCCGATCCGCGCGTGGTGGCGCATCTCTCAGGGCTGATCGCCGGGCGCCCGGTCTGGCTTGCGGCCAGCACCCACCCGGGCGAGGAAAGCGCGATCATCGCGGTGCATCGCGCGCTGGCGGCCCGACACCCTCACCTGCTCACCATCATCGCGCCGCGTCATCCCCATCGCGGCCCGGAGGTCGCCGGTCTGGCCGGACAGGCAGGCTTGCGGGCGAGCCGACGGTCCGAGGGCATTCACCCGGACCGCGCCACGGACGTCTACGTGGTCGACACGATCGGCGAGATGGGCCTGTTCTACCGCCTCTCGCCCATCGTTCTCATGGGCGGAACCCTGGTGCCGATCGGGGGCCACAATCCCATCGAGCCGGCCAAGCTCGGCGCTGCCATCCTGCACGGCCCTCATGTCCATACCGCGGCCGAGATCTACGACGCCCTCGATCGGTCGCGCGGCGCCGTGATGGTGAAGGACAGCGCCACCCTGGCCCGGGCCGCCAACGAATTGCTGAACAACGCGGCTCTGACGCGCGACATGGCCCGCAAGGCCGGAGACGCCGTGCAGGCCCTGGGCGGCGCTGTGGACCGGACCATGCAATCGGTCGAGCCCTTCATCGTGCAGGCGAAACTGGGGGCGCGCCGCTGATGCGGGCGCCGCGCTTCTGGTGGGCGCCTTCCCCATCGTTCCAGGCCGAGCTGCTGCGTCCGGCAGGCCTTCTCTACACCGCCGTCGCCGCACGGCGGATGCAACGGCCGGGCGAGCGGGCCGATCTTCCCGTCATCTGCATCGGCAACTTCACCGTCGGCGGCGCCGGCAAGACGCCGACAGCCCTGGCCGTGGCAAGGATCCTCGATGCCGCCGGCGAGAGCCCGGCCTTCCTGTCCCGCGGCTATGGCGGCTCCCTGCCCGGCCCGGTGCAGGTCCGGACGGAGCATACGGCCCGGGACGTGGGCGACGAACCCATCCTGCTCTCGGGCACAGCGCAGACCATCGTGTCCCGAAACCGCCCCGCGGGAGCGCGGTTGGCTCATGAGATCGGATCGACGGTCGTCATCATGGATGACGGACTTCAGAACCCCTCGCTGATCAAGGATTGCGCCATTGCGGTCGTCGACGGGGCAACCGGAATCGGCAACGGACTGCCCCTGCCGGCAGGCCCCCTGCGCGCCGTCATGGACGCGCAATGGCCCAAGACAGATGCGGTTCTCGTCATCGGCGAGGGAGAGCCGGGGCGCCGGATCGCCGAGGAGGCGGAGCGGCGCGACAAGTGCGTGTTTATGGCGAGGCTCGAACCGCCGATGGAGACCACAAGGTCTCTCAAGGGCCGGAAAGTGCTCGCCTTTGCCGGTATCGGGCGCCCCGAGAAATTCTTCGAGACCCTGCGGGGCTGCGGCGCACTCGTCGAGGCGGCTCGTTCCTTTCCCGACCATCATCGCTACACGGCGTCCGAGCTCACGGCTCTGCGCCGCGAGGCAGCGGAACGCGGGCTTCAGGCCGTGACGACGGAGAAGGATCGTGCGCGGGTCGGAGCCGTGAAGGATGCCAAGCCCTGGCCGGACCTGATGATCGTGCCGGTCCGCCTTCGAATCGACGACGAGACCGGGCTGCGAAACCTGCTCCTGCGCCGCATCAATGAAAGGCGCCTGCATGGCGCCTGAACGGCGGCGCTACGTCTGAGGGCCCTTCCCGCCGGTAATGCGCATCATCACCGCTTCTGGAGAGGCATAGGCCTCCTGCCGCTCGACGCTCCAGTACTTCAGCTCGTCGAGGGGAATCGCGACTCCCGTCACCGCGCAGCGCACATAGGCCCCGGGCTTCACGACCCGGAGGTTGCTGTCGAGATATTGCACGACGGCTTCGCCGCCGCTGCGTTCGATCTTGTTCAACATCGATGACATCGAGGAATGCGTTGCGCTGTCCTTCACATAAGCAGGCCCGGAGAGGATTTCCAATCCCCGTTCAGAACAAGGCGCCCTGCTCCTCTGCGACCACGAGCTTGGGCTTGGCCATCTTCGGCCGTGTGCCGATCCGGCCGCCGGTCGCGTCCGCCCGACCGTCGGCGAACTCGAGCACGAGCGCCTGGCCGTCCAGCACCGCATCCGCCGAGTTGAGGGGCTGACCGTCCGCATCGCGGACGAGAGCGAAGCCGCGCTTGAGCACCGACTTATAGTTCAGGCTGTCGAAGAGCTTGGACACGGCCTCCAGCCTGTCGCCCTTGCGGGCGATCTGCCCCTGCAGCGCCGGGCCGAGGCGCTCGGCGACCCGTTGCGCGAGTTCATGAGCCTGGGCGAGGCGCGTCCGCTCGGCGCGCAGCAGCGTCTCTCGGGAGACGACCAGGCGGCGGCCGACCTGCTTCAGGCTCTCCTCGCGCAGGAGGATGGAGCGGCAGACCGCGTTGTGAGGGCGCGGCCCCACGGCATCGAGCCGGGCGCGCATGCGGGCGACATTGGCCACCGGCGAGACGTGGGCAAGCTGTCGCGCCACCTTGAGCAGCCGCTCCTCGTGGCCGCGAGCATTGCGGGCGAGCGCCGGATAGAGCTTGGCGGCGGCAAGATCGAGCCGCTGGCGCTTGGGCGAGACCAGGGCTTCGGGGCTGGGAAGCGCGCGGGCCGTGGCGCGCAGGTCCGAACGGCGGCGCTCCACGAGGCGGAGGGCGGCTTCCACATGGCGCCGAGACAGGTCGTTCACGGCAGCCATGAGCTCGACCCGCACCGGCACCACCATCTCGGCGGCGCCCGTGGGCGTCGGCGCCCGCATGTCGGCCGCATGGTCGATCAGGGTCCAGTCGGTTTCATGCCCGACCGCCGAGACGAGCGGGATGCCGCTCTCGGCCGCCGCCCGCACCACGATCTCTTCGTTGAATCCCCAAAGGTCCTCGATGGAGCCGCCGCCGCGGGCCACGATCAGCACGTCCGGCCGCGGAACAGGTCCGCCCGGCTCGAGGGCGTTGAAGCCCCGGATGGCCGCCGCGACCTCGGCCGCGCAGGTCTCGCCCTGCACACGCACGGGCCAGACCAGGACACGGCGCGGGAACCGGTCCTCCAGACGGTGAAGAATGTCGCGGATCACCGCCCCGGTCGGCGAGGTGACGACCCCGACGACCCGCGGCAGGAAGGGGAGCCGGCGCTTGCGCTCCTGGGCGAACAGCCCTTCCGCATTGAGCTTGCGGCGCCGCTCCTCCAGCAGCGCCATGAGGGCGCCGATGCCGGCCGGCTCCAGGGACTCGACGACGATCTGGTACTTGGACGAGCCCGGGAAGGTGGTGATACGCCCCGTCGCGATGACCTCCATCCCCTCCTCGGGGCGGATCCTGAGCTTGGCGAAGGCCCCCTTCCAGATCACCGCGTCGATGCGGGCGTTCTGGTCCTTCAGGCAGAAATAGGCATGACCCGAGGAATGGGGGCCGCGATATCCCGAGACCTCGCCCCGCAGGCGGACATGGCCGAACGCATCCTCGAGGGTGCGCTTGAGGGCGCCCGCCAGATCGGAGACCGACCATTCGGGAGCATTGGAGGGAGCTTTGGCTGCGAACATGCCGTGAACCTAATCTTTCCGCCCTGGGCCTGCCAAGGGCGGCGGCGCAACTGGCCTTCACAATGGCGAGCTATCCCCTGTGCATTTCGCCGCGCCCGTCGATCGGGCCCCGGATCCGCACTTCGAGACTAGGCGCAGCAGCCCACAGGCGCTAAGAGCCCAAACGTCATCAGGGAGGGCTCGAGGCCATGAACATCCTTCTCATCGGATCCGGCGGACGCGAGCATGCTCTGGCCAGGAGCCTCTCGGCGAGCCCTCTGTGCGGCAAGCTCCTCGTCGCTCCGGGCAATCCCGGCACGGCGCAGCACGGAACCAATGTGGTGCTCGACGTAACCGACCATGGAGCGGTGATCGAGTTCTGCCGGGTCATGAAGGTCGATTTTGTGGTCGTCGGTCCCGAGGCTCCCCTGGTGGCGGGCCTCGTAGACGACCTCGCGGCCGCCGGCATCAAGGCTTTCGGACCGAGCAAGGCGGCTGCCCAGCTCGAAGGCTCCAAGGCCTTCACCAAGGATCTGTGCGCGGAGTTCGGCATCCCGACGGCCGCCTACCGCCGCTTCACCGACGCGGAGGCGGCGAAGGCCTATACCCGCAGTTACGGCGTGCCGATCGTCGTCAAGGCGGACGGGCTTGCCGCCGGCAAGGGCGTGGTGGTCGCGACCTCGTTCGAAGAGGCCGAAGAGGCTATCGACATGATGATCGGCGGCGGCCTCGGCGCAGCCGGCGCCGAGGTCGTGATCGAGGCCTTCCTCGAGGGCGAGGAGGCGAGCTTCTTCGCGCTCTGCGACGGCACGCACGCGATCCCGTTCGGCACGGCGCAGGACCACAAGCGCGTCTTCGACGGGGACAGGGGCCCCAACACCGGCGGCATGGGGGCCTATTCGCCGGCGGCCGTGATGACGCCGGAGCTCCAGGCCCGCGCCATGCGTGAGATCATCGAGCCGACCCTGGCCGGCATGAAGGCGCGCGGCACGCCCTATACGGGCATCCTCTATGCAGGGCTGATGCTCACCGGAGACGGCCCGCAGCTCATCGAATACAACGCCCGCCTCGGCGATCCTGAAACGCAGGTTCTGCTGCCGCGCCTCAAATCCGATCTCGTGACGGCGCTGCTTGCCGCCTGCGATGGCGTTCTCAACAGCGTCTCCCTGCAATGGGCGGATGAGGCGGCGCTCACTGTCGTGATGGCCGCGAAGGGCTATCCGGGTTCGGTCGAGAAGGGATCGGAGATCCGGGGCATCGACAAGGCCGAAGCGCTCGACGATGTCATCGTCTTCCACGCGGGGACGAAACAGGACGGCGACAGGATCGTTGCCAATGGCGGACGCGTGCTCAACGTCACTGCGCTCGGACGCACGATTTCCGACGCGCAGAGGAAGGCCTACGAGGCTGTCGCCAGGATCGAGTGGCCGAACGGCTTCTGCCGGAAGGATATCGGCTGGCGCGCGGTGGAGCGCGAGGGGGAGTGAGCATGAAATGATTCCATCGAGGGATGACGATGCGGAATGTTATCCACTCATAGTTGTAATCCCTTTTATTGCTAAGCTTTTTCATCCCATTCGCGGGCAAATGCTCTAGCTTCCTGGAGCATTCGTGATTGCAACCAGCGAGCAGCCATCCATGAGCGACGATCTCTTTCCCGGTTTCGACAGCCACTGGATTGACACCGAGATCGGCCGAATCTTCGCGCGCTCGAAGGGGACGGGAAAGCCGTTGGTGCTGCTGCACGGTTTTCCCCAAACCCATGCCATGTGGCACCACCTCGCGCCGGCGCTCGCCGAGACCTACACGGTCGTCTGCATGGATCTGCGCGGCTATGGCTGGTCGTCGGCCCCGAAGGGCGACGCGAAGCACGAGACTTATTCGAAGCGTGCCATGGGCCGGGACGTCGTCCAGGTAATGGAAGCGCTGGGACACGTGCATTTCGCCGTGGCCGGGCACGATCGCGGCGCCCGCGTGGCCTATCGGCTGGCTCTCGACCATCCGGGTCGGGTGGAGCGCCTCGCCCTCCTCGACATCCTGCCGACCTACCATGTGTGGGAGCAGATGCGGACAGGCAAGGTGCCGGAGGCGCACTGGGGCTATCTTTCGCAAGCCTACCCGAAGCCGGAAGAAGAGATCGAGCGCGATCCGATTCCCTATTTCGAGGGGCTGATGCGGCAATGGTCGGGCGCCGGCGATCTCGGCGCCTTCGATCCCCGCGCATTGCACGCCTATTGGCAGAGCTGCAACGAACCCAACCGCATCCACGCCTTCTGCGAAGACTACCGCGCCGGAGCCACCCGCGACATCGAGGCCGACGAGGCCGATCTCGCCGCGGGCAAGACGATCCAATGCCCGACCTACGTGATCTGGAGCGACTATTATCTCGTCAGCGGCCCGGTCGGCGACAGGAAGCAGCCGCTCGACATCTGGCACAAGAGCTTCGCGCCCAAAGCGACCGGCATCGGCGTGACGTCGGGCCACTTCGTGGCGGAGGAGAATCCGGGCGCGACGCTGGAAGCCCTGCAGGCATTTCTGGCGGCCTAGGCTCCGGGCCGAGGATCGCCCCACCCGTCCGCCTGATGCGCCAGGGCGGCGCTGTCCGCCCAGGGCGTCTTCGTCGTCGCGGGCTTGGCGAGCGCTCTAACGCTTTCCTTCGAAAAAGCTCTTCAACAGCGTCGCCGCCTCGCTCTCGCGAATGCCGCCATAGACCTCCGGGGCGTGATGGCAGGTGGACTGGTCGAAGAAGCGGACGCCGTTGTCGACCGCGCCCCCCTTGGGATCGAAGGCCGCATAATAAACCCTCCGGATGCGGGCGAAGGAGACGGCGGCCGCACACATGGTGCAGGGCTCCAGGGTGACGTAGAGATCGCAGCCCGTGAGCCGCTCGTCGTCCAGAGCCTCGCAAGCCTGACGGATGGCGAGCATCTCGGCATGGGCGGACGGGTCGCGCAGCTCCCGCGGACGGTTCCCTGCCGACGCGACGATGCGGCCATCCCTGACGATGGCGGCTCCTACCGGCACCTCCCCGCGCGCGGCGGCGGCCCGGGCCTCGTCGAAGGCCACGCTCATGGGATCCGGTTTTACCGGATCAAGCGGCTCCAGATCGGCGTTATCCGTCAATCGGTTCGCTCCTTAGTCCTCGCTTCTCTGACACTCCTCTGCTATCAGGCTCCCATGACCGACAGCAACGACGATAATCGCAGGGGCCGCTCCTCGGGACGCTCCGACCGTGGCCGCACCTCCGGTGACAAGCCCTTCCGCAAATCCCGCGAGGGCGGCGAGCGCCCCTTCCGCGCCCGCGGCGACGACGACCGCCCGCGCAAGCCGCGTGACGGAGGCGACCGGCCTTTCCGCAGCCGCGACGGCGACAAGCCGTTCCGCCCGCGCGGAGAAGGAGCTGACCGGCCTTTCCGCAGCCGCGACAACGATGAGCGTCCCCGCCGCTTCGAGGGCGGAGACAAGAAACCCTTCCGACCCCGCGGCGAGGGCGGCGACAAGCCGTTCCGTGCCCGCAGCGCAGGGGACAAGCCATTCCGGGGCCGCTCCGGCGATGAGCGCCCGCGCCGCTTCGACCGCGCCGGTGAGGACCGTCCGCGCCGCACCCGCGAGACCAGCCCCGAGGTGCAGGCCGAGCCTCAGGAGCCTACCGAGGACCGGATCGCCAAGGTGATCGCCCGTGCCGGCATCGCATCCCGCCGCGACGCGGAGGTGCTGATCGCCGAGGGGCGCGTCACCCTCAACGGCACGGTGCTCGAATCCCCTGCCGTCAACGTGACGGCGGCGGACAGGATCACCGTGGATGGGGAGCCCCTGCCCGCCAAGGAGCGCACGCGCCTGTGGCTCTTCCACAAGCCGCGCGGCCTCGTGACCACGGCCCGGGATCCGGAAGGCCGGCCGACCGTGTTCGATAACCTGCCCGAGGACCTGCCCCGTGTGGTGGCGGTGGGCCGGCTCGACATCAACACCGAAGGCCTCCTGCTCCTGACCAACGACGGCGGCCTCGCCCGCGTGATCGCCCATCCGGACACCGGCTGGCTGCGCCGCTACAAGGTGCGCGCCCACGGCGAGATCAATCAGGCAGACTTGGACAAGTTGCGCGACGGCATCAGCATCGACGGCATCGACTACGGTCCGATCGAGGCCCGCCTCGACCGGATTCAGGGCGACAACGCGTGGATCACGATGGGCCTGCGCGAGGGCAAGAACCGCGAGATCAAGCGCATTCTCGAACACATGGGCGTGCAGGTGAACCGCCTGATCCGCATGTCCTTCGGTCCGTTCCAGCTCGGCGACCTCGAGGTCGGCCTCGTCGAGGAGGTGCGCACCAAGGTGCTGAAGGATCAGCTCGGCGAGGCGCTCGCGGCCGAGGCCGGCGTCGATTTCGAGAGCCCGGTGCGCGAGCCCATCGCGCCTTTCGGCTCTCCGAAGAAGCAGGATCGGGAGGAGCGCAGCGAGCGTCCCTCGCGCTTCAGCCGCGACCGGGACGACGAACGCCCGCGCCGTCGCCGTGACGACGATGAGCGCCCGTCGCGCGGCCGTGGCGCCGACCGTTTCGAGCGCGACGAGGAGGAGCCCAGGAAGCGCCCCTCCCGCCTCGATGTGAAGACGAGCGTGTGGCGGGCCGGCGAGACGGACGAGGACGCTCCGCGCCGGAGGGTCCCGCGCCGGGGCACCGATCCGAAGGAGGCGCGCGCGGCGAGTGGCGAGCGCGAGCGTGAGCGCGTCGGGGCGATTGCGTCGCGCGAAGGCCGCAAGGTCGTGGTGGAGCGCCTAGTGCGGCAGGCCGAGGACGAGGAAGCGCCTGCGCCGCGCGGGCGCCGCGGCTCCGCTGCCGGCGAGGATCGTCCCCGCCGTCGCGACGACCGCGACGCAGCGCCGGCTCGCCGCAGCCGCGAAGGCAGTGAACGTCCGGCACGGCGCGACGACGAGCGTCCGCGTCGCCCCGCCGGCGACAGACCCTTCCGGGCTCGGGTCGAGGGCGGCGAGGATCGTCCCCGCGCCCGTCAGAGCGAGCGCCCCTTCCGCGCCCGCGAGGGCGGCGACGACCGTCCGCGCAAGCCTCAGGGCGACCGGCCGTTCCGCGCCCGCGGCGACGACGATCGCCCCCGTCGCGGTCCGCCACGGGGTGATGCACCCTCGCGCGGCGGTCCTCGGGGCGGCGGCTTCAAGGGTGGTCCCCGGGGTGCCTCCAAGGGCGGGGCGTCCAAGGGTGGAGCCTCCAAAGGCGGCTTCAAAGGCGGCGGTTCCAAGGGCGGTCCGCGCGGCCGCCGCTGATGAGGGCTAGACGATGAGAATCGTGGGCGGGCGCTGGCGCGGCCGCTCGCTCAAGGGACCGAGCTCGGACGCCATCCGGCCGACCTCGGACCGCCTGCGCGAGACGCTCTTCAACATCCTCCAGCACGGCTACGACGATCCCATCGCGGGAGCGCGCGTGCTTGATCTCTTCGCCGGCACTGGCGCCCTGGGCCTTGAGGCGCTCTCACGCGGCGCCGCCTTCGCGCTCTTCGTCGACGACGGGGCGCAGTCGCGCGGCATCATCCGCGAGAACGTGGAGGCTCTCGGGGCCGGCGGCGCGACCCGCCTCTTCCGCCGCGACGCCACCCGCATGGGCGAGGCCGCTCCAAACGCGCCCTTCTCGGTCGTCTTCTGCGATCCGCCCTACGGCCGGGACCTCGCGCCGAAGGCCCTGCGCGCCTGCGCCGAGGGTGGCTGGCTCGTGCCCGATGCGCTCGTGATCGTCGAGGAGGCGCAAGGTGTGGAGGTGACGCTGCCCGACGATTTCGAGGAGATCGAGCGACGGGACTACGGGGAGACCAAGGTGGTGTTCGGGCGGTACCGCGCTTAGCCTTCAGCAGGCCGCACGCAATCCTGCATTTGCTCCCTCACGGGCCGCCCGCTATACCGCCTTTTCCTCTCGGTCGTGAAGGAAGCTCCATCATGAAAGCGGTTCTCTTCGAGCAGTTCGGCCAGCCGCCGCGCGTGCAGACCGTACCGGATCCGACGCCCTCGGCGGAAGGCGTCGTGATCAAGGTCGAGGCAACGGGCCTGTGCCGGAGCGACTGGCACGGCTGGATGGGGCACGATCCCGACGTGGTGCTGCCGCATGTGCCGGGGCATGAGCTCGCCGGCACGGTGCTGGCCGCCGGTCGCCAAGTCACGCGCTGGAAGAAGGGCGACCGCGTCACGGTGCCGTTCGTCGGCGGCTGCGGCCATTGCCATGAATGCCATTCCGGCAATCACCAGGTCTGCGAGCAGCAGTTCCAGCCGGGCTTCACGGCCTGGGGCTCGTTTGCGGAATACGTCGCGGTCGATTACGCCGACACCAACCTCGTCGCCCTGCCGGACGAGCTCGATTTCGCCACCGCGGCGAGCCTCGGCTGCCGCTTTGTCACGTCGTTCCGCGCCATCGTCGACCAGGGCCGGGTGAAGCCCGGCGAATGGGTGGCCGTGCACGGCTGCGGCGGCGTAGGCCTGTCGGCCATCATGATCGCGTCCGCCATGGGGGCGGACGTGATCGCCATCGATCTCACGGACGAGAAGCTCGCCTTCGCCAGGACGATGGGAGCCGTGGCGACGGTGAATGCGCGCGACGGCAAGGACGTGGTCGGGGCCGTGAAGGAGATCACGAAGGGCGGCGCGCATGTGTCCATCGATGCGCTCGGTCACCCGGCGACCTGCTTCAACTCCATCGCGAACCTGCGCCGCCGTGGGCGTCACGTGCAGGTCGGCCTGATGGTGGGCGAGCACGCCCGCGCTCAGGTGCCGATGGCGCAGGTCATCGCGCACGAGCTGGAGATCTACGGCAGCCACGGCATGCAGGCCTTCCGCTACCAGGACATGATGGCCATGATCCGGACCGGCAAGCTGACGCCGCAGCAACTCGTCGGCCGGCATATCGGGCTCGACGAGGCGCCGGCTGCGCTCATGGCCATGGACCGGTTCGAGGGGCTCGGCATCAGCGTGATCACGCGATTTTCCTGAGCAACTGGATTTAGCCCCCGCACGACACAGGTATCAACCTGTTCGCGCCCGACACAGAACATGCCCGGAGAATTCGATGGCCTACCTGCCCGCCGAGAACCGCTACGACGAGATGCTCTACAACCGCTGCGGCCGCAGCGGACTTCTGCTGCCGGCGATCTCGCTCGGGCTCTGGCATAATTTCGGCGAGGACAAGTCGACCGCGACCGCGCGGGAGATCTGCCGGACGGCCTTCGATCTCGGCATCACGCATTTCGACCTCGCCAACAATTACGGCCCTCCCCCGGGCTCGGCCGAGACCCTGTTCGGCGAGATCCTGCGCAACGACTTCCACGGGCTGCGCGACGAGCTCGTGATCTCCACCAAGGCCGGCTACCGCATGTGGCCCGGCCCCTACGGCGAGTGGGGCAGCCGCAAATATCTGCTCTCGAGCCTCGACCAGAGCCTCAAGCGCATGGGGCTCGACTATGTCGACATCTTCTACTCCCACCGCTTCGACCCGGACACGCCCCTGGAAGAGACCATGCTGGCGCTCGACTCGGCCGTGCGGCAGGGCAAGGCGCTCTATGTCGGCCTCTCGTCCTACAACAGCCAGCGCACCCGCGAGGCGCTCGCCATCCTGCGCGAACTCGGAACCCCCTGCATCATCCATCAGCCGAGCTATTCCATGCTCAACCGCTGGGTCGAGGAGGACGGGCTGCTCGACACGCTCGAGGACCTCGGCATGGGGTCGATCGTGTTCTCGCCCCTGGCCCAGGGCATGCTGACGACGAAATACCTCAACGGCATCCCCGAGGAGAGCCGCGCCGCCCAGGGCAAGTCCCTGCGCACGAGCTTCATCAATGATGACAACATCGCCCGCATCCGGGGCCTCAACGGCATCGCCGAACGGCGCGGCCAGACCTTGGCGCAGATGGCCCTGGCCTGGGTCCTGCGTGGCGGACGCGTCACCTCGGCGCTCATCGGGGCGAGTCGCCCCGAACAGGTCGTCGACTGCGTCGGCGCGCTCAAGAATCCATCGTTTACCGCCGACGAGCTCGCCGAGATCGACCAATATGCCGGCGAGGGCAACCTGAACATCTGGGCGGCCTCGGCCGAGCGGAAGGGCCCGTCCCGGTAATCCACAGCCGAGGCCCGGGCCCGAGGGGGAAAGTCCCCTCGGGTCTGGCCCTCCACCCTCGACTTGGGCATGATCGCGTGTGGCCGACCGAGCCCGGCGCGCGCCGACACGGCACCCTTTCTCCACAGAATACGGGGCAAAGCCCCAGCTTCCGGGGGACTACTCCTTCGGAGGGACTTGAGAAGTCGGTTAACAAATGGTTAAAGCCAAGCTTCGTTGGCCATTTGACCGAAGGTCACCTCCATGGTTCCCGTCACCGCTCTCGATAATCGTCGGCAAGCCAGGCGCTTCCCCACGCATCACCCGGCGAAGATCATGCTGGGTCCCGAGGCGATGATCTCCTGCACGGTGAAGGACATCTCGACCGGCGGAGCCAGGATCGCGGTCAAGCGGCACACGGACCTGCCGGAAACCTTCGAGCTGTATATCGCGGCTCATGACCTGCAGGTGCGCCGCGCCCGGGTCTGCTGGCGGCATGGCGATTTCGCCGGCATCGCGTTCAGCGCCGAGGAGGCCGACATGACACCGGTCGGCGAAGCCGCCGACGGGCTGAGCTTCGCGGATTGCCTCGACCAGGCCGCCATGCCAGCGCATCTCGCGTCCAAGCCGGCGCGCAAGGATCTCAAGCTCTATCGCACCACGGTCTGATCGAAGGCCGTCGCGTCGGATCGGAACGCCGTTCAGGTCGTCGGCGTGATGTCGATCTTGAACCACTTCTCGGACAGCTTCTTGATCGTGCCGTCCGCCTTCGCGGCCGCGATCGCCTCGTTGAACATGGCCTTCAGATCGGCGTCCTCCTTGCGCATCCCCGCGCCGACGCCGGGGCCGAGCAGCCCGCCGGTGATCGATGGCCCGACGATGGCGAAGTCCTTGAACTCGGGCTTGCGCAGCGTTCCGCCCAGGGCGGTCGCGTCCGCCAGCACCGCGTCGATGCGGCCGGCCGCGAGATCGAGGTCGTGCTGCTCCGTGGTCTTGTACTCACGGATCTCGGCCACGTCCTTCAGGTACTTGTCGGCGAAGTTCGAGTGGATGGTCGAGGTCTGAACGCCGATGGTCTTGCCCTTCAGGAGCGGCTTCAGGTCGGCGATCGCCTTCTCCGCCGCCGCCTGCTGGGTCGACAGGTTGAAGGCTTGGCCCGTCCCGGGCATCTTGGCGAGCGGGGAATCCTTCGAAACGAGGAAGCCGTTGGGACCGGCCGCATAGGGGTTCGAGAAATCGATGGTCTTCTTGCGCTCGTCGGTGATGCTCATGCCGGCCATGATGGCGTCGTACTTTTTGGCCGTGAGTGCCGGGATGATGCCGTCCCAATCCTGGGCGACGATCTCGCATTTCACCTTCATGCGGGCGCACAGCTCGTTGGCGAGGTCGATCTCGAAGCCTTCGAGCTTGCCGCCGGGACCGGTGAAGTTCCACGGCTCGTAGGCACCTTCCGTCGCAATCTTGACGGTTTCCCACTTCTTGCTTTGCGCGACGGCGCCACCGACCGCCAGTGCCGCGCCGAGGAGAGAGAGACCAACGATTCTTGAGACCTTCATTGCCATTCTCCTGATTCAAAGGGCCGGCCTGAAGAAAAATGGTGCCGCTCGCGCTCCTGCGATGGACGTCAGCCCGATGCAAGGGCCGGGGCCGACAAGGCGCCGGGGCACCGCACGGTCGGCACATCGTCACGCCTATGCTGAAAACGCCCACGCACCGGGTCCGTGTTCCCTCGATCATCGGATCCAAAAGGGGGCGCTTTTCCGCGCGCTGCGCTAGCGCCGTCCGAACAGGCGCTCGATATCCGTCAGCTTGAGCTCGACATAGGTCGGCCGGCCGTGGTTGCACTGGCCGGACAGCGGCGTCGCCTCCATCTCGCGCAGCAGGGCGTTCATCTCCTCGGGCCGCATGCGCCGCCCCGCCCGGATCGAACCGTGGCAGGACATGCGCGAGAGCACCGCGTCGAGACGCTCCTCCAGCGGGCTCGCAGCCCCCTGCCCCCATTCCGCCAGCGCGTCGGCCACGTCCTGCACCAGCGCCTTGATGCGACCGCCCGCAAGCGCGGACGGCACCTCGCGCACGAGCAGAGCACTATGGCCGAAGGGTTCGACCACGAGGCCGAGCCCTTCCAGAGACGAGGCCTGCGCCAGCACCCGGTCCGCATCCACGGAATCGAGGTCGACCACTTCGGGAATCAGCAGCAACTGACGGGCGATGCCCGCCGAGGCGCGCTCACGCTTGAGGCGCTCGTAGACCAGGCGCTCGTGAGCCGCATGCTGATCGACGATGACGATGCCGTCCTGGGTCTGTGCGACGATATAGGTGCCATGCAGCTGCGCGCGGGCGGCGCCCAGAGGCGCCTCCCCGGCCTCGGGCTCGACCTCATGGGTCGCCGCGCGGCTGTCAGCGGAAGGAACCGACAGATCGGACAGGCTCGCCTGCCTGTCCGCGAAGCCGGACGCGGGCGCAGAGGGTCGCTCCGGCGCATCGAGCGGCGCCTGCCAATTGGCGAAGGCGCTGGTGGGCCGGATCGCATGCGTGCGGTGCGGGTAGGATGGGCGCATGGGCAGCGCGCCTTGCGGGCGCAGGCTCTCCAGCGCGCGCGCGCCGCCCGTGGACGACGCGCGAAACGAATAGCGGGTGATCGCTTCCTTCAGCGCGCCGACCACGTAGCCGCGCACGAAGGCCGGATCGCGGAAGCGCACCTCGGTCTTGGCCGGATGCACGTTGACGTCCACCGCGCGCGGATCGAGATCGATCATGATGGCGAGCACCGGATGGCGGTCGGAGGCCATCACGTCCGCGTAGGCGCCGCGCACCGCGCCGAGCAGCAGCTTGTCGCGCACCGGCCGGCCGTTGACCACGAAGTGGATCGCCGTTCCGGTGCCACGGTGATAGGTCGGCAGGCTCGCGAACCCGGTGAGCCGCACGCCCTCGCGCTCGACCCCGATGGACATGGCGTTTTCATGGAACTCGGCTCCGAGCACCCGGGAGAGGCGGCGCAGGAATCCATGTTCGCCGGGCTCCTCCGGCGGGCAGGTGAAGGCGGTCAGGTGTTCGCCCGACAGGGTGAAGCGGATCGTCGGATGCGCGACAGCGAGGCGCTTGACGATCTCGGCCACCGCCTGCGCTTCCGAGCGGTCGCTCTTCAGGAATTTGAGACGCGCCGGCGTGGCGGAGAACAGATCCGTCACCTCGACCCGGGTTCCCTTCGAGGCGGGAGCCGGGCGCACGGGCCCCTTCACGCCCGCCTCCACCAGGATGGAGGAGCCGGTCTCCGCCTCCGCTGTTCGCGTCACGATGGACAGGCGCGCGACCGCCCCGATGGACGGCAGCGCCTCGCCCCGGAAACCCAGGGTGTTGATGGAGAACAGGTCGCCGTCCGGAAGCTTCGAGGTGGCATGGCGCTCGACCGCGAGCTCGAGATCCTCCGGAGTCATGCCCCGACCATCGTCGACGATGCGGATCAGGCGCCGCCCGCCGGCCTCGACGGCGATCTCGATCGAGGTCGCGCCAGCATCGACCGCGTTCTCCACGAGTTCCTTCACGGCCGCGGCCGGGCGCTCGACGACCTCGCCCGCAGCGATGCGGTCGACGAGGATGGGATCGAGGCGGCGAACAGGCATGCGAGACGTCCGGGCTCCGGATTCGACAAGGGGAAGATAGGGGCTGAAGGCGGCGGAAACCAGAACGCGCGACGTTATTCCCCTGCTCTCTTCGGCCCCCGTCGCGGGCTCCGCTGCGCGGCCTCCGGATCCGTGGCTTCCGGATCTCGTTGCGGGACTGAACGCCCTCTCGTCATCACCGGGCTTGTCCCGGTGATCCCGCTTGTCTGAAGCGCCGCGTCTTCCCGGATCGGGATGGCCGGCACAAGGCCGGCCACGACGGGGAAGATGGCGGGACGGGACTCGTGCTCCTACGCTCTCTAGCCCTGCGCTAGATACTCCTTGGCCAGGATCTTGGCCTCTTCGACTGCTGGCTGATCGAACGGGTCGACCCCCATGGCGTAGCCGGCCAGGATCGTCTCCAGCATGAAATGCATGAGAAGCTCGCCCAGGGTGCGCTCGTTCAGGGTCTCGACATGGATCTGGCGAGTCGGACGGCTGTTCTTGGCGAAGGTGTCGGCCATGGCACGGCCCTGAGCGGCCACCAGATCCCCGATGGTCTTGCCGGCGAACGCAGCTTGACCCGCACGCTTGGCCAGGGACGCATCCATCACGGGCCCCTTCCCGGCGACGCCGGTGGTCAGCACCGTGAAGAGCTTGTCGTTCGGGCCGGCCAGATAGAGCTGCTGCTGGCTGTGCTGGTCCACCGGACCGATGGCGGCGACCGGCTGCGTGCCCTTGCCGTCCTTGCCGACGCTCTCGGCCCAGAGCTGCACCCACCAGCGCGTGAAGCGCTCAAGCCTGTCCGCATAGGCCATCGTGACCGCGATGCCCTTGCCGGCCTTGGCCGCCGCCACGTTGAGCGCGGCGCCGAGGGCGGCCGGCGCGTCCTTGGCCGCGGCCCCGCTGCGGAAGGGCGCGTAGGCGTCGGCCGCGCCCTGGCGGATGGCTTCGACGTCCAGGCCGAGCACGGCGGCCGGCAGGAGCCCCACATTGGTCAGCACCGAGTAGCGTCCGCCGATTCCGGTGTGATGCTCCAGGAAGCGCACGCCCTCCGGCTCGAGGAGATCGCGAAGGGCGTTCTTGCCGCCGTCCTTGCGGGGCTCGGACAGGCCGAGGAAGAGATCGTTGGGATGGGAGCGCAGGCCGGCCTTCTCCAGGGCCGTGAGGACCGCGATGGTCTGCATCAGCGTCTCGCCCGTGCCGCCGGATTTCGAGATCGCCACGAACTTGCTCGAGGAGAGCGGCAGCTTGTGCAGGATGCGGTCGAAGGTGATCGGATCGAGGTTGTCGAGGAAGTGGATGCGGGGGCTCTCGGTGAAGCGGCCCGTGCCCGGCACCGCGTAATCCTTCAGCTGCGCCAAGGTCTGGCCGCCGAGGCTCGATCCGCCGACGCCCAGGATGACCACGTCGGTCGCATCGTCGCGCAGGAACGCGGCCGCCTCACGGATGTCCGCCAGATCGTCGGTGGTGCGCGGCATGTGGAGAAGCGGCAGCCGGCCCGACGCATCGTCCTCTGCGAGGCGCTTCATGGCCTCGCCCACGAGCCCGAGCGCATCGTCGAGCGCCGCCTGCGGCAGACCGCCTTCCCCGATATTCACGTCAAGGGCAAGATCGATCGATTGCTGCAGGGCCATGGGCGTACTCCGACTCGTTCAAAGCAGGAGCGAAAGATTAGGGCAGAGAGGAGCCCGAGGCTAGGGCCGTCGCAACAGGCCTGAAGCGTCTGCCTCCGAAGGCTGGTCTGGAGCGCCGCGCCCCTCGGATCGAGATCACCGGGACAAGCCCGGTGACGGCGTGGCGATCAAACGCCGGTGGGCCGGCCGGCGATCACGGTGAGCATTTTGCCGTCGCCGAAGATCTGCGCGGCGGCCTTGCGGATGTCCGCCTGCGTCACGGCCGCGACAAGGCCGTTGCGGCGGGCGATGTAGTCGATGCCGAGGCCCTCGAAGGCGATCTGCGCCAGGGTATGGGCGATCTTCGTCGAGGTGTCGAAGCCGAGGGCGTAGGAACCGGTGAGATAATCCTTGGCCTTCTGCAGCTCCTCGTCGGAAGGGCCTTCGCTCGTCAGCTTCGCCATCTCGTCGGTGATGACGTCGAGGGCCTCGACGACGCGCTCGTTTTTGGTGGCGGTGTAGCCCCATGTCATGCTGGCTGAACGGTAGCTCACGAGGGAGGTGCCGACGCTGTAGGCGAGGCCGCGCTTCTCGCGGACCTCCTGGAACAGGCGCGAGGTGAACGCGCCGCCGCCCAGGATGTGGTTGAGCACGTAGGCCGGGATGAATCCCGGATCGCGCCAGGCGATGCCGTTCATGCCGAAGCGGATGACGGATTGGGGCACGTCGAGATCGACCACGATGCGCGAACCCAGCTTCTGCAGCGAGGCGGGCTCGATGAGACCGAGGGGCTTGGCGTCCGGCAGGGCGCCGAACACCTTGTCGAGCAGGCTGGAGAGATCGTCGCCTCCGATGGCTCCGACCACGGCGATCTTGACGCGCCCGCGGGCGATGATCGCCTTGTGCATGGCGATCAGGTCGTCGCGGGTGATCGCCGCGATGCTCTCGGGCGTTCCCGAGGTCGGACGCCCGTAGGGATGGCCGGCGAAGCCGTCCTCGAAGAAGCGGCGCGTCGCCATGACGCCCGGATCGTTCTGCTGGTACTTCAGCCCCGCGATGGTCTGGGCGCGCACGCGCTCGATGGAATCCTGATCGAAGCGCGGCTCGGCGAGCGCAAGGCGCAGCAGCTCGAAGGCTTCGTCCGCATGCTTGACCAGCGTCTTCAGGGAGCCGCCGAGGGCATCATTGCCCGCATTGAACGACAGCTCGATCGCATGGGCGGCCAGGCGCTCCTGGAAGGCATCGGAATCGTACTCGCCTGCCCCTTCGTCGAGCAGGCGTGCGAGCATCTGCGCCACGCCGGGCTTGTCCGCGGGATCGTGCGCCGAGCCTCCCTCGAAAATGAAGGAAACGGCGATCAGCGGAACCACGTCGGACTCGACGTGCCATGCCTCGACGCCACGGGCGGAGGTCAGCGCCTTTACCGTGGTCGGAGACGAGGACATGGTTTCGACAGAAGCTGTCATGGGTACCTCGGTTCTTGTGCAGGCGGGCTTTTTTAAGAGGCCGATTTCTGCAGATAGCCCGTCACGGAACGGCGGGGGATGAGATAGCGCTCGGCCGCGGAGGCGAGATCGTCCTTCAGGACGGTCTCGATCTCGACCGGCCAGCGGCGCACCTCCTCGATGGTCTCGCCGATGGCGAGCGCCGAGCCGTAGATGCGCGCGAGCGACGATTGGCTGTCGGTGGAATAGATCGTCTCGGCCACGAGGCGCGTCTTCGCGCGTTCGACGGAATCCGCGTCGAGCGCCTCGGCCGGAATGGTCTTGAGCACCTGATCGACGGCTTCTTCCAGCGCCTGCAGCGACACGCCTTCGGCCGGCACCGCATAGACGCAGAAGCGCGTATCCTCCATGGCGGAGGACATGTACCAGGCGCCCGCGTTCACGGCGATGCCGCGCTCCATCACGAGCTTGCGGTAGAGATAGGAGGTCGGCCCGCCGCCGATCACCTCGGCGAGAAGCTCAAGCGCGTAGCAGTCGCGCTGCGAGGCCGTGCGGCAGGACGGCACGAGGTAGAGCCGCTGCATGGTCGGCTGCTCGACCTTCGGATCGGCCACGGTGATGTGGCGCGCCGCCACGGGCTCGGGCTCGCGCGGACGCATCCGCACCGGACGCTTGCCCTGCGGGGCGATGCGGCCGTAGGTGGCGTCGGCCAGCCGGCGCACCTCGTCCTCGCTCACGTCGCCCGCCACGACCAGAATGCCGTTCTCGGGCGTGTAGAAGCGGCGATAGTAGTCGAGCGCGTGGTCGCGATTGAGCGTCTCGATCTCGTGCATCCAGCCGATGATCGGAATGCCGTAGGGGTGATGCACGAACAGGGAAGCCGCCATCGCTTCGGAGAGCTGCGCCGACGGATCGGTCTCGACGCGCATGCGGCGTTCTTCCAGCACCACGTCGCGCTCAGGCGCGATGACGGATTCCTCCAGGAGGAGGTTCGTCATACGGTCGGCCTCGAACTCCATCATGGTCTTGAGGTTCTCGCGGGCGACGCGCTGGAAATAGGCCGTGTAGTCGAAGGACGTGAACGCATTCTCCTGACCGCCGAGGCCCGAGACAACCTTCGAGAACTCGCCGGCCGGGTGCTTCTCCGTGCCCTTGAACATCAGGTGCTCGAGGAAATGCGCGATGCCCGATTGTCCGAGCGGATCATCGGCCGAACCGTTGCGGTACCAGATCATGTGCGTCGCGACAGGGACCCGGCGGTCCGGGATGACCACGACGTCGAGACCATTGTCGAGCGTGAAGGATGACAGGTTCGGGCCACTGCCTTCCGTCCGCCCGAATGAGGCGGCGTCAGCGCGAAGAAGGGGCTTTGAGGCAGTGTCCATGACGTTTCAACCTTGGCGACATCAATGCGTTTCGCAGGGCAGTTCCTACGGGATAGTCAAATTAAGGGGCTATGCAAGCGAAGCCGCTGATCTTTCCTGTGCGGCGCGATTTGTCCGGAAATGTCCGATCAGGCTTGGCTTTTGATGGCCCCATAACGGTTTCAGGCGAACGGTCGATCCGTTCGCCTGAAGGAAGAGGGAGGAGACAATGCTTACTGCCTGCTCTGCTGCTGGCGGAGATAGGCCGACGGGCTGTCGGGATCGCCGGACACGATCGGATCGGCCGTGGCCTTGATGCGGCGGCCGCCCTGGGCCCTGAGCAGATCGCCCGGAGGATCGCTGAGATAGCGGCGGTCGAGGCCGTTGCCTTCAAGCTGCGGCTTGTCCTCCTTGGAGAAGGCGCGCAGCTCGTCGGGGCTCATGCGGGCGATATCGGCCTGCCGACCGACCGGGTATTGCGGGCCGGCGGCCGCGGCGTTCGGATTGCGTCCGGCACGCATCTCCTCGATGGAGAGGCGCTTGCCTTCCGTGTTCTTGTAGAGTTCGGAATTGGTATAAGGCATGCGGGCTTCGGCCGCGGCCTTGCGGCGGGCCGCCACGTCCGGATCCTTCGGCCAGTTGGCGTTGCGCGCCTCGGCACCGCTGCTCGCGACCGGAGCCGGCAGATCCATCTTGGGCGGAAGCACGAGCGGCGCGCGCTCGTTGTAGGCGATGGGTGCCTTTTCCTTGGGAATGATGCCGATGGCGCCGAGGATGCTCTTCACGGCCTCGCCTTCCTGGGCCGAAGCGCCGGTGGCGGCGATCAGAAGCGCCAAGGCCCCCACGCGGCCTATGATTTTCATTCCCTTCATGGCACCCACCATTCGTTTCTCATTGTGGCCGGAAGGCCTGATCGCTCATTCTGGCGAACATATGGCAAACGGCGCCACAACATATCGTTATTTCGCTCGTCGCCCCTCCAGGACGAAGGAGTCATAAAGCAAACCAACCACCCCCGCAACGATGGCGGCATCGGCCACGTTGAACACGTACCAGGACCAGGTTCCGACATGGATCTGGATGAAATCGAACACGGCCCCGTAGGCCAGCCTGTCGATGACGTTCCCGATGGCGCCGCCGACGATCAGGCCGAGGGATACGGCCAGAAGCTTGGCCGTCGTGCGCCGGATCCAGAAGGACAGGCCGATGGCGGCCAGGATCGAGATGACGATCAGCCCCCAGCGGCCGACCTCCGAGCTTTGCTGGAACAGGCCGTAGGAAATGCCCCGGTTCCACACGACGATCAGATTGACGAAAGGAGCGAGTTCGACCGGCTCCCGCACCGGCAGATCGTAGACGAAAAGGGTGTAGAGCTTGGTGGCCTGATCGAGCACGAGGGTGAGCAAGGCCGCAGTGAAGCCCAGGACCGCCGCGGCCGACAGGCCCTTCTGGACCGAGCGGCCCCTGCCCCTTCCCTTCGAGCTCCCGCCTTTCGAGCCTCCTGACCGGTTCGCTACGCGCGGACGCGGCGAAGCGGCCTGAGGCGTCATTCCCGCATCCGTCAGCGGCACGCCGGTGTCGTCGGGCTTGCTCATTCCGCCGCCGCCTTCAGCTGGTCCCACTCGCGCAGGGCCGCCGCGTCGCGGGGCGTCACATCCGGATAATCGGGATCGGTCCCGACATCGGGCGTGACCTTCCAGGAGCGGGCGCATTTGCGGCCCTGGGCCAGCCCCGGCACGACCGCCACGCCCCTGACGTCCTCGAGGCGGAAGGCCTCGGCCGGGCCTTCGCCCTGCACCACCTGGATGCCGGACGTGATGCAGATCTCGGCGAGGTCGAGGCCCTCGACGGCCCGGAACAGGCTCTCGTCGGCGATGTGCACGATGGGCGCCGCCTCCAGGCTCGCGCCGATGCGCTTCTGGGCGCGCTCGATCTCCAGCGCGCCGGTGACGACGCGGCGCACGCGGCGGACCTTCGCCCAGCGCTCCGCGAGCGCCTCGTCACGCCACTCGGCCGGCACCTGCGGGAAGGTTTCGAGATGCACCGACTCCGCCTGCGGATAGCGCGCGAGCCAGGATTCCTCCGCCGTGAACGCGAGGATCGGGGCGATCCAGGTCGCCACGCAGCGGAAGGTCTGGTCGATCACCGTGAGGGCGCTCTTGCGCACCTTGCCGGAGATCGGATCGCAGTAGAGCGAGTCCTTGCGGATGTCGAAGTAGAAGGCCGACAGATCCGTCGTCATGAACGAGGTCAGCAGCGCGACCACGCGCTTGTAGTCGTAGTTGCCGTAGGCCTCGCGCACCTCGTCGCCGAGTTCGACCAGGCGGTGAAGCACGAAGCGCTCGAGATCGGGCATCTCGTTGAACGCGACCTTGTCGGCCTCGCGGAAATGCGCCAGCGAGCCCAGCATCCAGCGGATCGTGTTGCGCAGCTTGCGGTAGGTCTCGGCCGTCGTCTTGATGATCTCCGGGCCGATGCGCTGATCGTCCCAATAATCGACCGAGGCCGTCCAGAGGCGCAGGATGTCGGCGCCGTATTCCTTAATGATGCTCTGCGGCGCGACCGTGTTGCCGAGCGACTTCGACATCTTGCGGCCCTGCTCGTCGAGCGTGAAGCCATGGGTGACGACGATGTCGTAGGGCGCGCGGCCGCGGGTGCCGCAGCTCTCGAGCAGCGAGGAGTGGAACCAGCCGCGGTGCTGGTCCGAGCCTTCGAGATACATGACCTGATCGGGCCCGCCGTCGACCTTGCGCTGAACCTTCAGGTCCTCGCGCTTCTCGAGCGCGAAGGCGTGGGTGCAGCCGGAGTCGAACCAGACGTCGAGGATGTCGTTGATCTTGTCGAAGTCATTCAGGTCGTAGCCGCCCGCCTTCAGGAAGCGCGAGCCGTCATCCGCATACCAGGCATCCGCGCCGTCCTGCTCGAAGGCCTGCGCGATGGCGTCGTTGACGCGCTCGTCCTTGAGGATCTCGTTGGTGCCCTTGCGGACGAAGACCGCGATCGGCACGCCCCAGGCGCGCTGGCGCGAGACCACCCAGTCGGGCCTGTTCTCGATCATCCCGGTGATGCGGTTCTCGCCGGTTTCGGGCACCCACTCGACGGTCTTGATGCCGTGCAGCGCGCGCTGGCGCAGGGTGTCGCCCTTGCCGTCGAGCGGCTTGTCCATCGAGATGAACCATTGCGGCGTGTTGCGGAAGATCAGCGGCCCCTTCGAGCGCCAGGAATGGGGATACTGGTGCTTGAGGCGCCCGCGCGCGATGAGCGCCCCGACCTCGACCAGCTTGCGGATCACAGCCTCGTTGGCGCCCGCATCCTTGCCCTTGTCATCGTAGATGCGCTCGCCGGCGAAGAACGGCACGTCGGGGAAATACGACGAATCCGGCGAGACCGTGTGCGGCACCTCCTTGGTGCCGCAGGCGGCGAAGACGTCGCGGTGCTTCACATACGTATTGTAGTCGTCCGCGCCGTGGCCGGGAGCCGTATGCACGAAGCCCGTGCCCGCGTCGTCGGTCACGTAGTCGGCCGGCAGGACCGGAACGCCGAAATCCCAATAGCCGTGCGCGCCCTTGAGCCCGCGGAACGGATGCGCGCAGCGCTCGATCATCACCGGCAGCACGTCCTTCACGCGTCGGTATTCGGCGACGCGTGCGGTGGCGAAGACATCGGCCGCGAGCTTGTCGGCGATCACGAGACGGTCGCCCACCTTGGCCCAGTTGTCGTCCGCCGCCTCCGTGACCTCGTAGAGCCCGTAGGCGATGGTGTCGCCATACGCGATGGCGCGGTTGGCCGGGATCGTCCAGGGAGTCGTGGTCCAGATGACCACGGACGCGCCGTCGAGATCGCCGTCCAGCGTGTTGGTGATCCTGAACTTCACCCAGATCGTCGTGGAAGTCTTCTCGTGGTACTCGACCTCGGCCTCGGCGAGCGCCGTCTTCTCCACGGATGACCACATGACGGGCTTCGAGCCGCGGTAGAGCTGGTCGCTCACCGCGAACTTCATGATCTCGCGGGCGATCTGCGCTTCCGCGTCATAGGACATGGTCTGGTAGGGGTTCGTCCAGTCGCCCTCGACGCCGAGGCGCTTGAACTCCTCACGCTGCACGTCGATCCACTTCTCGGCGAAGGCCCGGCACTCGCGGCGGAACTCGACGATGTCCACGTCGTCCTTGTTCTTGCCCTTGGCGCGGTATTCCTCCTCGATCTTCCATTCGATCGGCAGGCCGTGGCAGTCCCAGCCGGGCACGTAGTTGGAATCGAAGCCCAGCATGCCCTGGGAGCGGACCACCATGTCCTTGAGGATCTTGTTCAGCGCATGCCCGATATGGATGTTGCCGTTGGCATAGGGCGGGCCGTCGTGCAGCACGAAGCGCGGACGGCCCTTCTGGACCTCGCGCAGGCGCTGGTAGAGCCTGTTCTCGTTCCAGCGCTGGAGGAGGAGCGGCTCCCGCTGCGGCAGGCCGGCCCGCATGGGGAACTCGGTCTGGGGCAGGAACAGGGTTTCGGAATAATCGCGGGCGGCGCTTTCGGGCTTGTCGGTCATCGTGGTCAATCGGTCTTGTGTGGCCCGTGAATCAGGCGGGCGCATCGGGCTTCTGTCGGAGGCGAACGGCTAGGATCCCGGACCTTCGCGGGTCATGCGAAAGCCGGGCCGATAATTCGCGCAGCGCCTATGCGGGCGGCCAGCGGAGCCTGAGAAGCCGTGGACATGACGAGCCTTTTAGCAGCGCCGGGCCGGATAATAAAGCGCAGACACATGGGTTTGCCGAACGGCCGGGAGCCGGCGCGGAACCATTGCCACAGTTCCGCCTTGCCCTCGTTCGGGCCGAATGGCCCCTCCTATGCTCGAAGACGGAGCCCCAGCATGTCCCCGATGCCCCCCTCCTCCCCGGTCCGCTACGAACCGTCCGTCGAGACGCCGCATCCGAAGGAGGCCGAGATCGGGGCGAGCATTCTGGATTCGATGCGGAAGATCCGGGAAAAGACTTTTGCGGATTACGGCCGCGCAATGCGCAGCGTGCACGCCGAAGGCCACGGCGCCCTGAAAGGGGAACTTCGGGTCTGCCCGGTCTGCCCGGGGTCCTGGCCCAGGGCCTCTTCGCCAAGCCCGGCACCTACCCGGCCGTTCTCCGGCTCTCCACCACGCCAGGCGACATCCTTGACGACAGCATCTCCACCCCGCGCGGCCTCTCGATCAAGGTGTCGGGCGTCGAAGGCGAGCGCCTGCCGGGCTCGGAGGGCGCCACGACCCAGGATTTCGTGCTGGTGAACGGCCCGGCCTTCCAGTCGAGCCCGTCCATGTTCGCCCAAAACCTCAAGCTCCTCGAGAAGACTACCGACCGGCTCGACCGGACCAAGAAGGCAGTCTCGGCCATCTCGCGCGGCCTGGAAAGCCTGATCGAGGCCTTCGGCGGCGAGAGCGCCAAGCTCCAGGCCCTCGGCGGGCACCCGGAGACCCATATCCTGGGCGAGACCTTCTATTCGCAGGCGCCGATCCGCTACGGCGCCTACACCGCCAAGGTCTCGGTCGCGCCGATAAGCGCGGAGCTGAAAGAGCTCAAGGGCGCTCCGCTCGACCTGAACCGTAGGTCCGACGGCCTGCGCGAAGCCGTCGTGGATTTTTTCCACCGGCATGGCGGGGAATGGGAAATCCGGGTCCAGCTCTGCGCCGATCTCGACACCATGCCGGTCGAGGATGCCTCCGTCTTGTGGCCGGAGGACAGGAGTCCCTATATTCCGGTCGGTCGCATCACGGTTGAGCCACAGGAGGCCTGGAGCGACGGCAAAGCGGCCGCCATCGACGAAGGCCTGTCCTTCAGTCCGTGGCACGGCCTTGCCGCGCACCAGCCCCTCGGCGTCGTCATGCGCCTGCGCCGAACGGCCTACGCGGCCTCCGCCGCGTTCAGGGCGGCCCGCAACGGGCATTCGAACGAGGAGCCGAAGACGCTGGACGCGATTCCGGTGTAAGGTTTCTCCAAGCTGATTGAGAGGAAGAACGATGGCTCACTCCCCCGTGGACGAGAAGCGGCGCTCGAAGGCCGGCTTCGACCTCACCCCGCCCAGCCGCGAGCAGCTGCACGCCCTGGCGGCGAACCTCGACGACGAGGAGCGCCGGGTCCTGCTGGAGCACGGCACCGAGCGACCGTTCTGCGGCATCTTCAACGAGGCCAAGGAAAAAGGCACCTATTGCTGCCGCCTCTGCGGGCTGCCGCTGTTCAATGCGGGCACCAAGTTCGAGTCGGGCACCGGCTGGCCGAGCTTCTTCGACCCGATCGACCGCGAGCACATCGCCTTCGTGCGCGACACCAGCTACGGCATGGTCCGCACCGAGATCCGCTGCGCCCGCTGCGAGGGTCATCTCGGCCACGTGTTCAACGACGGCCCGCCGCCGACCGGCGAGCGCTACTGCATGAACTCGGTGTCGATGCGCTTCGTCGCCGACGGCGACCCGCTTCCGGACGAGCTGGGCCGAGGAGCCCCGGAGGGCGAAACGGCGGGCTGACGCCCACCATGGGCGTTTCTCTTCAGGATCCGGGCCGGCAGGCGGAGGCGGATTTCTACGCCCGCCTGCCGGTCTTCGACCATTTTTCCCAGCTGACCGATCCCGGGCTCTACATGCCCGTGCCGGACGACTGGGTGCTGGGCCTCAGCGACATCGTGCGCTCGACCGCCGCCATCGCGGCCGGGCGCTACAAGGAGGTCAACACGGCGGCGGCCTCCGTCATCGCGGCCGTGTCCAACACGCTCGGCACGAGCGAATTCCCCTTCGTGTTCGGCGGCGACGGAGCAAGCTTCGCCCTGCCGGCCTCGCAATCCGGTCCCGCCCGCGAGGCGCTCGCCGCCGCGGCCGCCTGGGTGCGGGACGTCTTCGGCTTCGAGCTGCGCATCGCCATGGTCCCGGTCGCGGAGATCCGGGCCAAGGGCCACGACGTGCGGATCGCCCGCTTCGCGGCCTCCCCGGACGTTTCCTACGCGATGTTCTCCGGCGGCGGCCTCGCCTATGCCGAGCGGCGGATGAAGGACGGCGCCTTTGCGGTTCCTCCGGCACCGCCCGGCACCCTACCCGATCTCACCGGGCTGACCTGCCGCTTCGACGAGATCACGCCCCAGCGCGGCGTCATCCTGTCCCTGATCCTGTTGCCCGAGACCACGGCGGGCCCGGACGCCTTCAACGCCCTCGTCGGGCAGGTCCTGTCCCTGGCCGAGGGCCAGGAGGCCGGCCGGCCCCTTCCTGAGAACGGGCCGGCCCTGACCACGCCCTTCAGGGGCTTCGGCATCGAGGCGAAAACCGTCTCGAGGGACGGGGCGGGCCTCCTTACATTGGGGAAACTGGCGGTGCGCCGCCTGATCTCGTTCGTGGTCCTCCGGTTCGGGCTCAAGGTCGGCCGGTTCGATCCGGCCCGCTACCGGCGCCAGCTCGTCGAGAACACGGATTTCCGCAAGTTCGACGACGGCCTGCGCATGACCCTCGACTGCACCCCGGCGCTCGCCGACCGGATCGAAGCCCTGCTGACGGAGGCGCGGCGGGCGGGGATCGCCCATTACGGCCTGCACCGGCAGGAGGCCGCCCTCATGACCTGCTTCGTGCCCTCGGCGACCCGCAGCGACCACATCCATTTCGTCGACGGCGCCATGGGGGGCTACGCCATGGCCGCCCAGGCTCTCAAGCCGGCGGTGTGAAGCGGGATCGCGTCGGACGTTCAGCCAATCATCGAGACCGTGGTGTCCTCGGCCAGCATCCGCTTCGCCTCGACCGAATCCCGGTCCATCTGGGTGATCAGCGCGTCGATGCCGTCGAAACGCTCCTCGCCGCGGATCCAGCCGACGAATTCCACGTCGAGTATCTGGCCGTAGAGATCGCCCGAAAAGTCGAACAGATGCACCTCGAGCAACGGGGCGCCATTGTCGAATGTGGGCCTGCGGCCGAAGCTGGCGACGCCGTCAACCGGCCGGCCCACCACGCTGGCCTTGACCGCGTAGATCCCGTGGCGGAGGCGGCAATCGTCGGAAAGCCGCATATTGGCCGTGGGGTAGCCGAGCTCCCGGCCGCGCTTGTCGCCGTGGCGCACGTGCGCCTGCACGAACCAGCGATAGCCGAGAAGCCGGTTGGCCGTGGCGATGTCGCCCGCCTCCAGGGCGGCCCGGATGGCGCTGGAGGAGACCGGCTCGGTCCCCTCGACGATTGCGGGGGCGACCAGGCAGTCGAGCCCGCGCTCCCGGCAGAGCTCCGCCATGCGGGCCGGATTGCCCTCGCGCCCGCGGCCGAAATGGAAATCGTGGCCGATCACCACGCCCGAAAGCTGCAGCTCGCGGGCCAGCAGATCGACGAAACCCGGCGCCGTCAGGGCCGCGAGGCTGCCGCTGAAGCGCCTTTGGAAGACCCCGTCGAGGCCCAGTCGCTCGAAGATCTCGAGCTTCACCGGCTCGGGGGTCAGGCGGAACAGCGGCCTGTCGGGCTGGAAGAAGGTGCGCGGATGCGGCTCGAAGGTGACGACGGCGGACGGTCGCCCGGAACCCTGGGCCATTCTCAGGAGATGCTGGTGGCCCCGGTGCACGCCATCGAAATTGCCGATGGCCCCCACGGCTCCCGCGAGGCTCTCGGGCACGGGCTCGCCATCGCGGCAGATCGCGAACGGGGTGGGCATCGGGAGAGAGACCTCGGAACTCATCGGGCGGATATCGGTGCGGGCGCGACCCTGTCGAAAACCAGCCTGCGGGTCAAGGGAGGCGCTTTGGATTCGATCGGGCGTGGTTCGCGGACGACGATGGCCTCCCTCGTCATGGCCGGGCCTGTTCCGGCCATCCCGATCGGAAAGGCGCCGCGTTCCAGCCAATCGGGATCACCGGGACAAGCCCGGTGACGACAGGTTCATGTCCCGTCGCGCGCTACCAGGACAGGACTTCCGTGAAGGCCGTCGGCCGGACGGGCTGACGGTCGACCCAGTCCTGCACGTGGTCGGAGATCAGGCCGCCTGCGTGAAGGCCCAGCTCCTCGGCGTGAATCCCGCGGGCAACCATCAGCGAGTCGATGCCGTAACCCGCCGCGCCCGCGATGTCCGTGCGGATGGCGTCGCCGACGGCGAGCACCCTCTCCTTCGGGATGGAACGGCCGGCGAGTTCCGCCCCGACGGCGAGAGCCCGGTCGTAAACGGGACCATGCGGCTTGCCCGCATAGAAGACGTCGCCGCCCATCTCCTCGTACGCGAGAGCGATCGTTCCGGCGCAGGGCAGGATCATGTTGCCGCGCTCGACCACGAGATCGGGATTGGCGCAGACCATGAGCAGGCGTCGGCCGAGCATGGCCTCGAGCTGCGGCCGGTAATCCTCGACCGTCTCCTCCTCGTCGTTGTCGAAGCCCGAGCAGACCACGTAGTCGGCCTCGTCGATGGAGCCGAAGCGGACATCGAGCCCGCCGTAGATCGGCATGTCGCGGGGCGGCCCGATATGGTGAACGATCCTGTCGATGCGCTCCTGGATGGCGAGCCGCGTCAGGTCGCCCGAGGTGACGATGGCATCATAGGCCGTGCGGGGCACGCCGAAGCCGTCGAGCTGCGTTCCGACCGAAGCCCCCGGCCGGGGCGCGTTGGACACGAGGACGACCCGTCCGCCCTTGGCGCGAAACCGGGTGAGCGCATCGCTGGCCGCCTCGTAGGCCTTGATCCCGTTGTGCAGCACGCCCCAGACGTCGCACAGGACGAGATCGTAGTTTTCGGCGAGAGGCTGCAGGCCCTCGACGTGAACGGGACGGGACGGAGCGGTCATGAGGTCTCCCTGGCACATCGTGCGGAAAAGTGGACCCGGATTTCGCTGACGCGGCCCTCTGCGTCCGCGCCGAACGATGTGCACTTTGATGATCAGCATCGCACCTGAAAGTGGGATGCGCTTTCAGGTGCGATGCTTGTGCTCTGAAACCGGGCGGGTAGGCCCTTGCGCCGCTCAAGTCAACCGGTGCGCCGCAGAAGGGTCGGCGCGGGCTCCAGGCCGAAGGGCTGCGGAGCCGCCTGCTCGCCGGCGATCTCCGGCTTGACCGGGCGCGGAGCCGCGAAGGCGAAGCCCTGTCCCAGCGGCACGCCGAGATCGCAGAGGACCGGGACCATGTCGTCCTGGTCCACCCGCTCGGCGATCAGCCGGATGCCCTGGCGGCGCAGGGACGGGGCGAAGTCGCGCACGTCGAGCTCCGGCCCGGCATAGCGGCCGTCCGTCTGCTCGGCCGCCTTGATCATGAGGTCCGCCGGCAACTTCATGAAGCGGATGCCGAGGTCGCCCAGGGTCACGGGATCGAACCTCAGGTCGGCGGCGCGGTCGAGGGAGAACGGCACGCCCCGCTCGCGCAGAGCGGACAGCGCAGCCCTGTGATCCGCATCGAGATGGCGCCAGCTGTGCTGAGGCATTTCCAGGACGATCTTGCCGAGCAGATCCGGGCTGGCGTCGACGAGCCCCGCCAGCGACCACAGGAAGCCCGGCTCGGCGACGGCATGGGCCGTCAGGTTCACGCTCACGATGGCCTCGCTGCCGCGGGCGACGAGATGGCGCGCGACCGCCATGGAGCGCATCAGGACCCGGCGGTCGAAATCCGACGCGCGGCCGGAGGCTTCGAGGATGGGCAGGAAGTCCGCCGGTCCGAGGAGCGTCCCATCGGCCAGGCGCAGCCGCGCCAGCGCCTCGTAGAAGCGGATCTTGAGCTGCGGCAGAGACACGACCGGCTGCAGGTGCAGCTCGATCCGGTCGGCCTCGAAGGCCTGGGCCACCAGCCTCATCCGGCTGACCTCTTCGGTCGAGGGGCTGCGCATCGACGGCAGCAGGGACGGTTCGGGGAAGCGGACCACCTGCGCGCGGGCCGGCGGAGGCGGGTCGACCACCGCGTCGGCCGACCGGGCCAGTTCGCGCAGAACGGCCGCCGGGCCGCCCGCCAGCATGGGCGAACGCAGGACCAGAGGCGCCGGCGGAACCTGTCCGTCCGGCGGAGCGGCCGCGAACCGCATGGCCAGCGTCTGCCGCTCCGTTTCCGCCTGCCACCACAGGACCACGAGACCGAAGAAGACGGTCATGACCAGAAAGCCGAAAACCGGCAGGACGAGCCCCGCCTCCATCGGCATGGTGGCCGAGGCGGCTGCCGTCAGGATGGCCGGCGCGAAGGCGAGCAGCGCCGCCTTCCTGTCCCGCAGGACTGAAGTGTTTTTCTTGTTCGTCACCATGGGTGCCCCCGCTCCCCTGGCTCGGCGAATATGCGCGAATCAGTGTGTTAACAGACAATGAATCACCGCGATTCGCGGGGCAAGTTTCGCTTTCCCGCAATGGACATTTTTACGCAGTCCGGCGTTGCCCGCCCATGATGTCGGCCATCCCGTCAGAGCCGACGAAAGGACCGATCCGATGGAAGAACCGCGCAAGGACCTGCTGATGCAGGTGGATGGAATGACCTGCCAGGGATGCGTCAATTCGGTCACCCGGGCCATCCAGCGCCTCGATCCCGGCGCCAGGGTCGACGTGGACCTCGAGCATGGGCGCGTGCATGTCACCACCACGGCGCAGAGCGTCGAGGTGGCGCGAGCCCTCGACGCCGCCGGCTATGAAGCCCGCGCCATGACCGGCTGAGCCGAGAGCTGCGCCGGGCTCATGGCTCCGCCCAAAGTTCTTTTTGCCGCGCCCGGAAACGGCTGCTAGGTTCCCGATCAGCCAGACATTCTCGGGGACCATGATGACCGCACAGACATCCAGAGCCGCCAACGACCTCATCGCACCCAACGACCTGGATGCCTGGTGGCTTCCGTTCACGGCCAACCGCTCCTTCAAGCAGCGCCCCCGGATGATCGCCCGCGCCAAGGGCATGTACTACTACACCCCCGACGGCCGGGAGGTGATCGACGGCGCCGCCGGCCTCTGGTGCTGCAATGCCGGCCACAACCGCGACGAGATCACGGCGGCCATCCAGGCCCAGGCGCAGGAACTCGACTATTCGCCCGCCTTCCAGTTCGGCCATGCGGGCGGCTTCACCCTGGCCTCGCGCCTCGCCCAGCTCGCGCCGGGCGATCTCAACCACGTCTTCTTCTGCAACTCGGGCTCCGAGGCGGTGGACACGGCGCTCAAGGTGGCGCTGGCCTACTGGAACGCGAAGGGCCAGGGCAGCAAGACGCGCCTCATCGGCCGCGAGCGCGGCTACCATGGCGTCGGCTTCGGCGGCATCTCGGTCGGCGGCATCGTCAAGAACCGCCAGTTCTTCGGCACCCTGCTGGCGGGCGTCGACCATCTGCCCCACACCTACAACCGGGCCGAGCAGGCCTTCTCCCGCGGTGAGCCGGAATGGGGCGCGCATCTGGCCGACGAGCTGGAGCGCATCGTGGCGCTCCACGACGCCTCGACCATCGCGGCCGTAATCGTCGAGCCGATGGCCGGCTCCACGGGCGTGCTGCCGCCGCCGAAGGGCTATCTCAAGCGCCTGCGCGAAATCTGCGACAAGCACGGCATCCTGCTCATCTTCGACGAGGTGATCTCGGGCTTCGGCCGCCTCGGCACGGCCTTCGCGGCCGAGCGCTACGGCGTCATTCCGGACATGATCACCTTCGCCAAGGGGGTGAATTCGGGCACGGTGCCCATGGGCGGCGTGCTGGTGCGCGAGGGTCTCTACAAGACCTTCATGAACGGCCCCGACCATATGATCGAGCTGTTCCACGGCTACACCTATTCGGGCCACCCGCTCGCCTGCGCGGCGGCCCTCGCCACCCAGGACATCTACCGCGACGAGAAGCTGTTCGAGCGCGCCAAGGCCCTGGAGCCGGTCTGGGCCGATGCGATCCATTCGCTGAAGGAGCTGCCGAACGTGCTCGACATCCGCACGATCGGGCTCGTGGGGGCCATCGACCTCGCGTCCCGGCCCGATGCCGTCGGCAAGCGCGCCTTCGAGGCCATGGACCGCGGCTTCCAGGAATACGGCCTGATGATGCGCATCACCGGCGACACCATCGCCCTGTCCCCGCCCCTCATCATCACCGAGGAGCAGATCGGCGAGATCGTCGACAAGCTGACCAAAGTGATCAAGGCGGTCGCCTGATTTCAGCCTTCCTCATGGCCGGCCCCGTGCTGGCCTTGAGCGGTTTTTCTTCTCTGCCGCCGGGCCCTCATCGGCCCTCCTCAGGATGAGGACTATGGGTGTGGGATCGGGGGTCGGTCGAGTACCATCAGGCCTGCACCTCGCCCGTCACCCTCAGCCCGTCCTAGCACGCTCCAGGTCATGGCCGGGCTTGTCCCGGCCATCCTCCGCCTGTCCTGACACCCTCCCCGTCATGGCCGGGCTTGTCCCGGCCATCCCGATTGGAAGAGCGCTGTGCCTTTCTGATCGGGATCACCGGCCCAAGGCCGGTGATGACGTGGGAGTGGTGGACAGGTGTG
>NZ_JAGPUP010000556.1:0-107388 GCF_018069605.1 Microvirga sp. HBU67558
CACCCTGCGCCCGTCATGGCCGGCCCTGTGCCGGCCATCCCGATCCGGAAGAGCGCCGCACCTCAAGCAAGCGAGATCACCGGGACAAGCCCGGCGATGACGCGGAGAGGATCAGGACGGGCCATCCCGATCCGAACAGGCGCGGCGCTTCAGACAAGCGGGAACATCGGCGGAAGGCCGGTGATGACAGAGAAGGGCGGGAGGGCGGTCCGCCTGACCCGCGGTATGAGGTCGGATTGAGGCGCGGCACAGTACACGAAGACTTCATCGCCGCGGAACTTGCCGTGGCCGGGGGGCTCTCCAGTTTCAGGGAGGCCGAAAGGAACTCCCGATGACCCGAGCGACGCGTCTTCCTCTCTATGCTGCCCTTGTCCTGACCCTGGCGATGCCCCTCGGCGCCGGTGCGCAGGAGCAGGCAGGCAACCGGGAGCAGTCCCAGGGCCAGCAGGAGGCGCGTCGGTCGCGGCCGGAGGCCAGGGAGACGCAGGCCCTGCCGCCGGAATCGGTGACGCGGCACAGCCTTCAGCTGCCGGGTCGGACCCTGTCCTTCACCGCCACCGCCGGGCATCTGACGCTGACGGATCCGCAGGGCACGCCGCAGGCCGAGATCGGGTTCGTCGCCTATACCCGGGACGATGCGGATCCGGCGACCAGGCCCGTGACGTTCGCGGTGAACGGCGGGCCCGGCGCGTCCTCGGCCTATCTGCATCTTCTCGCGGTCGGTCCCTGGCTCCTGCCGATGGACGGGCCGACGATCAGCCCCTCGGCGTCTCCGGCTCTCGTGCCGAATGCCGAGACCTGGCTCGACTTCACGGATCTCGTGTTCATCGACCCGCCTGGCACCGGCTACAGCCGCGTGGTCGGGGGCGACCCGGTGCGTGAGCGCTTCTATTCCGTTGCGGGAGACATCGACGGGCTCGCCGCATTCGTCACGCGCTGGCTGAAGGAGAAGAACCGGCTCGTCTCGCCGAAGTTCTTCGTCGGCGAGAGCTACGGCGGCTTCCGCGGACCGCTGCTGGCTCAGAAGCTGCAGAACGACCAGGGCGTCGGCTTCAGCGGCCTCGTGCTCGTCTCGCCGGTCTTCGACTTCGACTGGCTCGAGCAGGGGACCGCCGGGGCGCCGTGGACCTATTCGGCCCTGCTGCCGTCCCTGGCCGCCGCGAAACTGTCCCGCACCGGGCCGGTGTCCCGGGAGGCGCTCGGGAGCGCGGAGGCCTACGCGTCCGGCGAATACCTCGTGGACCTCATGCGGGGCCTGCGGGACAAGGAGGCCGTCGACCGGATCAGCCGGCGCGTGGCGGAGTTGAGCGGGCTTGATCCCGAACTGACCCGTCGCCTGGCCGGACGCATCGACATGCGCACGGTCCAGCGCGAGCTCCGGCGCGGATCGTCCGAAATCGTCAGCGCCTACGACACCAACGTGGCCATCGCGGACCCCAACCCGTCATCGCAGTCTTCCCGCTTCGACGATCCCGTGCTCGATGCCATGACGGCGCCCCTGTCGAGCGCCATCATCCAACACCTGGCCCAGACCCTGAACTACAAGGCGGACGGGCGCTACAACCTGCTGAACGGATCGGTCAACGGCGCATGGCGCTGGGGCGGCGGCCGCAACGGTCCCGAAAACCTCGACGAGCTGCGCCAGGCCCTCTCTCTCGACGGCAGGATGCGCGTGCTCGTCACGCACGGCTTCACCGACCTGGTGACGCCCTATTATGCCTCCCAGCTGCTCCTGAACCAGCTGCCCGAGCTCGGTCCCCAGCCGCGTGTGACGCTGAGTGTTTACGAAGGCGGCCACATGTTCTATTCGCGGCAGGCGTCGCGGCAGGCCTTCAAGGCCGATGTGCAGCGCCTCTTCGACGAGGCCCTGCAGGCGAGGGCCGTGGACAACAGGGATTGATGGGAATGCATGTGAAGGTTCTCTCGAGCGTCGCTTTCGTCGCGCTGGTTCTGGCGGCCTGCACCAGCACGGGCAGCGCGCCACCGGCTCCTGCTGTGGCGATCGCTCCGGCGCCGGCCGTCACCCCGGGGCCCGTCATCGATGGGCCTACCCTGGGACCGGACGGTCGCTGCACCGTCACGGGATTCGGCCGGGCGACCACCATCGAGCCCGGGATCACCGAGTGCGACCTCGTGCGCCTGAAAGGCAAGCCGGCGACGGATGTGCTGGTCGGCGAGAGCGGCAAGGGCCAGCGCGAGGTCCAGGTGCTCTATTCCGAGCCCGGCGGCCGTGAGCTGTACTTCTTCGTGAACAACCGGCTCGACCGGATCGTGAAGCCCTGATCCTGCCTTGACGCAACGGCCGTGGCCGGTTCACCGGCTGCCCTTCGGGGTCGGGTCGACTGAAATGTCGAAATGCAGCACCTCCTCGCGGGTGCCGAGCTTTTCGTAAAGGGCAATGGCGGGTTCATCGCCGTAATCGGCCTGCACGTAGACGACCCAGCCCCCGCGCTGGGCGGCGATCCCGCGCAGGTGCTCGATGAGCGCGGTGGCGACATGCCGACGGCGATGCGCCACATGGACCGCGAGGTCGTAGATGTAGAACTCCCGTCGCGCCTTCTCGAACTTCTCGAGCTCGTAGGAGACGAGCCCGCCCAGCACGTCGCCGCCCGACAGCGCCACGAGCACGACGACGTTTTCCTTGGCGAGAAGTCCTTCCAGATAGGCGTCGCTCGGCGGCTCGGACGCATAGGAGGCGGGATCGTCGAATGCAACGGCGAACAACGCGTTCAGCTTGCGCAGAAGCGGGACGTCACCGGGTCCGAGACGGCGGATGGGGAGCGGGATCGACGACATGGCTTCACCATAGGGCAGCGGGGGCGTCCAGGGCATTCCCTCCGGAGCCGGCGATGCCTCGGGTTTCTGACGCGAGATCGAACGTCAGACGGGGCGCCTGACGCGATTTTCCGTGCGGGAGGTCGCGCGATCGTAGAGATGTCGGATGTCGTCGAGGCTGCGGATCGCCGGGCCGGAGCGCCTTTGAATGACCGCGCTCAATTGCCGGAACTTGTCGTCGGACCAGTCCTCGATCACGAGGGCAACGGCCTTTTTGAGAGGAAGCGTCGCGACCTTCACGGGCAAAAGGTCGGCATTCCGGGACGGTCTGCCGATGGCAAACAGATCGACGATCTCTTCGAGATCATGAGCAGCGGTCACAATCCTCTCCATGGGGGCCCGGGCTGGCGCGATCACGGGCAGAGGAATGTCGCAGTTCGCGACGTGAACCTTCAAATGACCATAGGAGGTAAGCAACAGCCATCATGGGCATCGGCCTTTCCGGCGCTCGAAAGCGGGTGACCTCGTCAGCGCCAGACGCACGGGAAGGGAGCCAGCGGATCGTTGTCGTTGCCCGGCTCGACCTCCCGGGCTCTGAAGGGAGCAAGCGGCACGAAGGCCCGTGAGAAGAGCCTTGCCGTGCAGTAGGACATCACCTGATTCATCCAAGCCTCCATCAAAGGCAGCAGAAGGCTACCTTAGGGAAAGCTGGACAGATGTGCTGTCCCGCACGCGATATTACCTTACGGCATCATTACCTAACCGCATGCTGCGCCAGGAACGCCGCGCGCTTCCAATGCAACCGGGCTTTCGATTTGATCGGCGGGCGGGTCGCATTGTCGTTGACGGCGGAAGCCGAACTCTCGGTCAGATGGGCCAGCGGCAAGAGACCCACCTCGAAGACTTTGTCGGTGCAGGCGGAAATTTGGATCCTCATCGGTCAGCCTCCCCCATAAGGCTCTTTCGAGAATACGTTCCTGCTCCGATTCTGCGCGGGCCCCGAGTAGGTAACTCTGGAGCCCTGCGGGGGTAGGTAGGAGGAGGTACGGGTCGGATTGCCGTGCCCGCACCCCGATCCTCGACCGAGAGGACTGGCTGAGCCGCGTCTTTTCTCAGTAGACGTCGTAGCGCCGGACGGGCCGGTCATAACCGCCATCGTCCCTGAAATCACGGTCGTACCCGCGGTCGTAGCCCCGCCGCGGCGGAGGCCCCCGATAACCGTCGTCGCGCCAGCGGTCGCCGCGGTCGTATCCACGTGCGACGAACGCGCAGCGCTTCGGGACACCCGGTGCGGGATCGCCGAAGACCCGGTTCGAGCATGGGATGCCACGTTCTCGAACGAACATTTCCGCGCTCCGTCCGGGAACGCCGTAGATGACGCGGGTGGGGTAGGGAACGCGGCAGAATTCGTGTTCCCGCGCGCAGGGCACCAGGCTCTGAGCCTGTGCCGCCGGCACCGTCCCGAAGAGTGCACCGGTGGCCAGCACCGCCGTTGCCAATACTGCGCGAAGCATGTCTCGTTCTCCATCGTGAGGTCGTCAATATACGGGGCGGAGGATGAACGATGTTATAACGCCTTGTTCAGGGGCGATTGTCCGGCTCGCGGGCAACGCCTCGAGCCGCGACGATCACGATGGAAAGCGTCCACCGCGGGATGGGATCCGGTCCGCGGTCGAAAAATGCGGGACGGGGAAGCCCGCTACGCGCCGGCCTCATCGATCTCGCTGCTGAGCGTCAGCCATTCTTCTTCGACGGAGGCCAGGGTCGCGGCGGCTTCGGCGCGCATTCTGGACAACTCGGTGGCCTTCGCCGGATCCTTCTGGAAAGCGGTGCCGTCGGCGAGCGCGGCGTCGATCTTGCCGATCACGTCCGTGAGCTTCGCCATTCGACCCTCGACCCCTTCCAGCTTCTTGCGCAGCGGTGCCAGGGCCACCCGTCGCTCGGCGGCGGCACGACGCTCCTCCACCTTGGAGGCGCCGGGCGCCAGTGGCTTGTCGGAACGTCTCTGCGGATCGAGATCGCCGGACAGCACGAGCTGACGGTAATCGTCCATGTCGCCGTCGAAGGGCTTCACGCCGCCGCTGCCGACGATCCAGAGTCGGTCCGCACAGGCTTCGATCAGAAAGCGGTCGTGGCTCACGAGGATGACCGCGCCCGTGTAGTCGTTGATCGCTTCCATCAGAGCCGTGCGGCTGTCGATGTCGAGATGGTTCGTCGGCTCGTCGAGGATCAGCAGGTGAGGGCCGTCGAAAGCCGCCAGTCCCATGAGCAGGCGCGCCTTCTCGCCACCCGACAGGGCGGACACCGGGGTGTCCGCCTTTGCACTCGGAAAGCCGATCTGTGCAGTCCGGGCCCGAATTTTGGCGACCGGCGTGTCGGGCATCCGCTCGGCGACGTGGTCGTAGGCCGTCGCCTTGGGGTTCAGCTCGTCGAGCTGGTGCTGGGCGAAATAGGCCACGTCCATGCGGCTGGGCGTGCGCATCTCGCCCTTCATGGGCGCCAGCCTGCCGCCGATGAGCTTGCAGAAGGTGGATTTGCCATTGCCGTTCGAGCCGAGGAGCGCGATCCGGTCGTCCGGCGCGATCGTCAGGTTGAGGCGATCGAGCACGATCCGCTCGCCGTAGCCGACGGCGGCGCCTTCGACCGTGATCAGCGGCGGCGCCGCGGGGCGTTCCGGGCCGGGCAGGTTGAAGGGCAGCACGTCGTCTTCCACGATGGTCGCGATGGGCTCCAGCTTGGCGAGGCGCTTGACGCGGGATTGCGCCTGACGGGCCTTGGATGCCTTGGCCTTGAAGCGGTCGACGAAGGCCTGGAGATGCTTGCGCTCGGCCTCCTGCTTGGCGGCCATCTTGGCCGTCAGCTCGCGCTTTTCCGCGAACTGCTTGGCAAACGACGTGTAGCCGCCGCGATAGATTGCGAGCTTGCCCCGGTCGAGATGGAGGATGTGGTTGACGCAGGCGTCGAGGAGCTCTCGGTCGTGGCTGATGACCAGCACCGTGTGCGGGTAGCGTCCGAGATAATCGTAAAGCCAGAGGGTGCCCTCGAGGTCGAGGTAGTTGGTCGGCTCGTCGAGGAGCAGCAGGTCCGGTTCGGTGAAGAGCACGGCGGCGAGCGCCACGCGCATGCGCCAGCCGCCGGAGAAATCCGAGCAGGGCCGGTTCTGAGCCTCGGCATCGAAGCCGAGCCCGTGCAGGATCGCGGCGGCGCGGGCGGGTGCCGAATGAGCCCCGATATCGGTGAGCCTGGTCTCGATCTCCGCCCGGCGGAGGCCGTCCGCCGTCTCGGCCTCGACTAACAGGGCGCTGCGCTCCCTGTCGGCCGCGAGCACGACGTCGATCAGGGATTCGGGCCCGCCGGGAGCTTCCTGGGCGACCGCGCCGATCTTCATGCCGCGGGGAAGGGTGACGCTGCCGCTCTCGGTGGCGAGCTCGCCTTGGATGATCTTGAACAGGGTGGTCTTGCCCGCGCCATTGCGCCCGACCAGCCCCACCTTCGCGCCGGTGGGCAGGTTGAAGGAGGCGTGGTCGAGGATCAGCCGGTCGCCGATGCGGTAGGTTAGGTCGTTGACGTGAAGCATGCCGCCTTTTGGCGCGGGACGGCGGCTCTGGCAAGGTCCCGGTCCTGGGCCGCGACCGGACGCCACCTAGCCTGAATCGCTAGTGACAAGACCCGCAATGCCTGGGAAAGGGGTGGATCAAATGACATACTGGCTATGGAAAATATGTGCTATAGCCAAGGATAGCATTCAGGGGGAGAGGACCGATGGCGCGGCTCGCCGGGATTAAGCTTTTCAAAGGGCTGGACATCGACCTGGAGCGGTTCGAGGCGCGGGCCAACTGGCGCCGCTTCGATCCCGAGGAGGTTCTGGTCGACTTCGACGAGCCGTCCACGGACGTTTACTTCCTGCTCTCGGGCGAGGTTCGGGTCCTCATGCGCACGGCCTCCGGCAAGGAGGTCATCCTCTATGAGATGAGGCCCGGCGACCTGTTCGGGGAGCTGGCGGCGCTCGACGGGGTGCCGCGTTCGGCCAATGTGACGGCGCTGACCCGCGGGGAGGCCTGCGTGATGCCCGCCACCGTCTTCAAGGAGCTCCTTTTCTCCCATCAGCCCATCGCCGAGCGGTTGTTCTGCCTCATGGCGTCCCGCATCCGCGAGCTGAACGCCCGGTTCATGGAACAGACTGTGCTCGATCTCCGGCACAGGCTCTATTCGGAGCTCCTGCGGCTGTCGACGCCCCGTCAGGACCGGTCGGGGGAGCGGGTCATCACCCCGCCGCCCTTCCACCACATCGTGGCGGCCCGGATCGGCTGCCGGCGCGAGCAGATCACGCGGGAATTCACGATGCTGACCCAGGAAGGCTTGATCGAGCGCACGCGCGGCGCGCTGATCCTGCGGCAGCCGGACGTGCTCAAAGCGCGCGTAGCCGAGGCGATGCAGACGGACCACTAGCCGGCTCCGTCGGACCGTAGGCGGCGAAGAAGACCCGGAGCGCGTGCTCCACGTTCTTCTGGATCTCGGCTTCCGTCGGCGGCTCTCCGACCGAGAAGAGCAGGCGGCGCAGCATGCCCGACACGCAGAGATCGAGGAAATGCTGGGCGGCCACGTGGGTATCCTCGATGGACAACCGGCCCGCTTCGACCTGCCGGTCGAAATAGGCGCCGAGGCGGGCGAGCCCCTGGCACGGCCCGGCCTCATAGAAGGCCTGTCCCAGATGGGGGAACTTCTCGGCCGCGCCCATGACCATACGGATCGAGGAGATATGTTCAGGCTTGCCCATGCGGCGCAGGTAGCCCAGGCCAAGCGCCTTCAGAACGCCGCGGACATCGGGATCATTCGCATCGAGCTTGAACAGAACCTCGGCCAGCCCTTGCTTCTCCTCCGTGGTCAGAGCGGCGAAGAGGCGTTCCTTGCTGTCGAAATAGACGTAGAGGGTGCCCTTCGACACCCCGGCGACCTTGGCGATTTCGCCCATGCTGGCGCCGTCGAAGCCCTCAGCCAGGAAGACCTTGCGGGCGCCCTCCAGGATCTGGCGGCGCTTCGAGTTCTCCGGGCTCTCGTCGGTCGGAGAAGAAAGTGCCTGATCTCGGGTGCTGTCATGCACGGCGCTCATAGCTTCTCTTGTATCCTTTTTCGTCATCGCTATTGACCGAACGGTTCGGTCAACTCATATATGGCAGGTGACTGGCAGATATCAAGTCTGCAACGATAAGCCCGAACCATCTCGAACAACGGGCTTTAAGTTGGCTTGCAGAGGTTCACATGGCTTATCGGGACGAGTTTGAGCAGGGCGCCAAGGAGCGCCTCGAGACGGCTAAGGGCGGGCAGCCCGTTCAGGCGCCCGAGCCTGTTCAGGCCCAGCCTCATGCCGCCGAGCCCAAGGCACGGAAGAAGGGTTTCGGCAAGAAGCCCGTGATCCTCGCCATCCTGGCGGCCGCTCTGGGATTCGGCGGCTACGAGGGCTACCATTGGTGGACGGACGGGCGCTTCATGGTCTCGACCGACGACGCCTATGTACAGGCGGACATCACGATCCTGTCGGCCAAGATCTCCGGCTACGTCGCCTCCGTGGCCGTCACGAACAACCAGAGCGTCAAGGCGGGCGACCTGATCGCCAAGATCGACGATGGCGATTATGGTCTTGCCCTCCAGTCGGCCAAGGACAAGCTTGCGACCCAGCGGAGCGCCATCGTGCGCCTCGGGCGCCAGATCGAAGCGGGCCGCGCCTCGGCGCTGCAGGCGGAGTCGCAGGTGGTCAGCGCGCAGGCCGAGGCCGAGCGCGCCGAGGGTGACTATGCCCGTCAGCAGCAGCTCGCCCGGTCCGACTACACCAGCCGCGCCGCGCTCGAGAACGCCAAGGCTGCCCGTGACCGAGCCAATGCCGACGTCAAGAGCGCCCAGGCGGCGGTGGCGGCGGCTCAGGCCAATGTCGAGGTTCTCGCTGCTCAGAAGAACGAGGGCGAGCGGCTTGCGGCCGAGTATCAGACCGCCGTCGACAAGGCCGAGCGGGATCTCTCCTTCACGGAGATCCGCGCGCCCCTCGACGGCATCATCGGCAACAAGGCCGTGGAGGTCGGCACCTATGTCCAGCCCGGCGCGCGCCTGGCGGCTCTCGTTCCGCTGACGAGCGTCCATGTGGATGCCAACTTCAAAGAAACGCAGCTCGCGTCCCTGAAGCCCGGCCAGAAAGTGCATGTGAAGGTCGATGCCTTCCCGGATTCCGACATCGTCGGTACCGTGGAGAGCGTGTCGCCCGCCGCCGGCGCGGTGTTCAGCCTGCTGCCGCCGGAGAATGCCACCGGCAACTTCACCAAGATCGTCCAGCGCGTGCCCGTCCGGGTCACCGTCAATCCCGAGGTGGCCCAGCAGGGTCTGCTGCGCCCGGGCCTGTCGGTGGTGGTCGACGTGGATACCCGCACCGGCGCTGACGCCGCCAAGACGGCCAGCATCAAAGAGTAGGAACTATGGCCGCATCGGCTGCTGTTCAAGCAAAGCCTCAAGGCATGCCGGCCGCGAAGCCGGCGCCGCTCGACCGGCGCCGGACATTCGCGTTCTTCTGCATGGTCTTCGGCATGTTCATGGCGATCCTGGACATCCAGATCGTCTCGGCTTCGCTCGCCGAGATCCAGGCGGGCCTCTCGGCCTCGTCCGAGGAAATCTCCTGGGTGCAGACGAGCTACCTGATCGCCGAAGTGATCATGATCCCGCTTTCGGGCACGCTCTCGCGCGTGCTCTCGACCCGCTGGATGTTCGTGATCGCGTCCGGCGGCTTCACTGCCATGAGTTTCATGTGCGCGACCGCGACGAACATCGAGCAGATGATCGTCTACCGCGCCCTGCAGGGCTTCATCGGCGGCGGAATGATCCCGACCGTCTTCGCCTCCGCCTTCACGATCTTCCCGCCCGAGAAGCGGCCCGTGATCTCGCCGATCATTGGCCTCGTGGCGACGCTCGCGCCGACGATCGGCCCGACCCTCGGCGGCTATCTGACGGATCTCTTCTCCTGGCATTGGCTGTTCCTGGTCAACATCGTGCCGGGCATCTTCGTGACCGTTTCGACCTATCTGCTTGTCGACTTCGACGAGCCCGACCTCAGCCTGTTCAAGAGCTTCGACTGGGTGGGCCTCGGCTGCATGGCGGCCTTTCTCGGTAGTCTGGAATACGTGCTGGAAGAGGGGCCCAACAACGAATGGTTCCAGGACGAGGCGGTGCTGATCCTCGCCATCGTGTGCGCCGTCGGGGCGATCGGCTTCTTCTATCGCGCCTTCACGGCCAAGCAGCCGATCGTGGACCTGCGCGCCTTCACGGACCGCAATTTCCTGGCAGGCTCGTCCTTCAGCTTCGTCATGGGCATTGGCCTCTACGGCCTGACCTATCTCTACCCGGTCTATCTGGCGCGGGTGAGGGGCTATTCGTCCCTGCAGATCGGCGAGACCATGTTCGTGACCGGTGCCACCATGTTCCTCATGGCCCCGGTGGCGGGGATGCTGTCGCGCAAGATGGACCCGAGGCTCATGATGGCCATCGGCTTCGGCGCCTTCGCGTTCGGCACCTGGCAGATCACGGGCCTGACCAAGGACTGGGATTTCTGGGAGCTGTTCGTGCCGCAGATCTTCCGCGGCGTTGGCCTCATGATCTGCATGGTGCCGATCAACAACATCGCTCTCGGCACCCTGCCACCGGACCGGATCAAGAATGCGTCCGGCCTCTACAACCTGACCCGTAATCTCGGCGGCGCCGTCGGCCTCGCGGTGATCAACACCCTGCTGAACAACCGCCTCGACCTGCATCTCCAGCGCCTGCGCGAGAGCGTCAGCTGGGACAGCTCCCGGGCGTTGGAGACCCTCAATGCCCTAACCATGAGGTTCCAGGGGCTCGGCACGGATGCCAATGCGGCGGCGATCAAGACCATGTCGAACATGGTCAGGAAGGAAGCGCTCGTCATGTCCTTCGCCGACGTGTTCCTGCTCCTGACCGTGCTGTTCCTGGGCCTGATCTGCGCCTTGCCCTTCATCGAAAAGCCTCGTGCCGCGCCAGCAGGCGGCGGGGGGCATTAGCTAAACCTCCAAAACTTAAGCCCGGCTCTCGAACCGGGCTTTTTTTATCGTCCGGATGCCTTCAGCCTGAGCCTGCGCAGCAGGACATAGACCTTCTCCACCGCTCCGGGTCCGCACGATGCGCTATCGTCGATCCTGCTCCGACGTCACGGTCGAACCCTGAGCCTGCGGGGTTGTTCCCGTTGCCGGGACATCCGCAGGACGGGCCTGCGTATCAACGCTCACCACCACCGACATGCCCGGCACCAGTCGGTCCGTGAGCGCCTGGCCGGGATCGATGGCGATCCGCACCGGCACCCGTTGTGCCACCTTGGTGAAGTTGCCGGTGGCGTTGTCGGTCCTGATCACGCTGAATTCGGAACCGGCGGCGGGCGAGAAGCGCTCAATCCGCCCGGCGAGCTGCGCATGCTCCAGAGCGTCGACCGTGAAGGTGACAGGCTGGCCGACCCGCATGCCCGGAAGCTGGGTTTCCTTGAAGTTGGCGACGACCCAAATCCGCTCGGGCACGAGGGCGAGCAGCTGCGTGCCGGCCGATACGTATTGACCGACGCGCGCGCCGACCTCGCCGAGGCGCCCGTCCTCAGGAGCCACGATGCGCGTGTTCTGCAGGTCGATCTCGGCCAGCCGGACGGCGGCCTCGGCGCCCTGAACGACCGCCTCGAGGGATTGGCGGTTGACGAGGGTGGATGCAAGATCCTGGCGCGAGACGGTCAGCGCCGCCTCGGCCTGGTGCAGGGCGGCAGTCGACTGGTCGAAGCCGGCCCGGGCCTGATCGGCCTGGCTCTGCGTCGCGACCCCCCGTTCCAGGAGCGGCGAAATCCTGTTCCAGTTCGCTTCCGCGGCATTCAGAGCCGCCCGACTGCTGTCGACCTGGGCTTGGCTCGATTCGATCCGTGCCCGGTCCGAGCGCTCCTTCTGCTCGGAATTGGACAGGGCCGCCCGCTGGCTGGCCAGGGTGGCTTTCGCCTGCTCGAGCTTCTGCGCGAAGATCCGGTCGTCGATCTTCACCAGGAGCTGCCCCGCCTTTACACGCTGGAAGTCCTGCACGGCCACTTCGGCCACGTAGCCGGCAAGCTGAGGCGCAATCACCGTGATCTGTCCCCTGACATAGGCATTGTCGGTGGTCGCGACCGAGCTCGTGAAGGGCGGGAGACGCCAGGCATAGAGCACGAGGGCGACACCGGCGATGCCGATGATCACGGCAATGAGGGAGGCGGTGGATCGAAAGAACTTGGTCATGATGATTTTAACTGACGGCCGGTTGCGGTTCGGGTGAGAGGCTCTTGCGGATCGCACGGATCCCGAGATGGAGGATCATCGCCGCGAGCGTGAAGGCGGCCGCGAGAGCAATGGCCAGGAAAGCGTCATTGTAGGCGAGCACGGTCGCCTCCCGGGTGACCTGCTGGCCCAGGAGCGCCACGCCCTCCGCGTTGAGCAGGGATCGATCCGTGATGACGCGGCCGTAGGTCCCGGCCAGTTGCGCAATACGTTGAGAGACGAGTGGGTTCGTCGAAGCAAGGTGGTCGACCAGGTCCTGGAGATGAAATCGAGTCCGCCAGGTGATGAAGGTGCCGACGAGGGCTGATCCGATCACGCCACCGAGGCTCTGCGTCGTCAGGAAGACGACGATGAAATTCAGGATGAAGGTCGGCCCCCGCTGCAGGGCCAGCGCCAGCCCTGTCGCCATGGCGGGAGGCAGGAACAGGACCCCAGCTGCCGCGATCAGCGCCTGGCTCACGTACATCTGCTCAGGCCTTGTGAGGCTCGTTGCGTTGCTGTCCATGAGTGCGCCGATCAGCAGCAGGACCAAGGCGACCATCTGAGCGGCTGTCTCGCGGCCGGGCTTGACGAGAAGGATATAGCCCAGGCCGGCCGTGATGGAGGCCCCGATCACCACCAGGGACAGGACTGTCATCTGCTCGTTTTGCAGTCCTAGGGACTGGAAGAACGTGAAGGCGCCGGCCGTCTGTTCCGACATGAGAAGCCGGAAGATCATGAGGGTGCCGGCGAGATGCAAGATCTCTTTCTGGGCAAGCCATCGGATATCCAGAAAGGGCGTCTCGCGGTTGAGCTCGATCGCGACCGCGCAGGTGAGCGAAGCGAGGCCGAGGGCGAGCATGACCCCGAGCCAGGGCGCTTCGAACCACCAGTAGACCCTTCCCAGCACGAACACCATGGCGATGAGACCGAAGCCGACGGCAATGAAAAGATAGCTGACGACGTCGAGCCAGTGGATCACCTTGGCACGCGGCGGAGGCGTCAGGGGCAGGAGGTACACGGCCGCGAAGGCCATCATGGCGAGGGCGATCTCGAACAGATACAAACCATGCCAATCGCCGAGCATCAGGAGGTCCGGCGAGATCAGGCGGGCCAACGGGGCGCCCAATGCGATGTTCGTGAGGACGAGGGGCTGGCCGACGCTCAGCTTCTTGGCCGGGGGCAGCGGCTCCAGCATGTACAGGAAGGCGAGCGTCGAGATGGGCGAGGCTGCGATGCCGCTGAAGAAGCGCACGATGAGGGCCGATTGCAGGTCCCGCACGAAGATGTGCAGCAGCATCACGAGGACGAACACGAGAATGCTCAGCTCCGCGAAGTTGCGAAGCCCGAACTGTGCCCTGACCTTCACAAGGATCAGCGACAGGCTCACATTGGGCGCCATATAGGCGGCGATCAGCCAGGTGACTTCATTCGTTGTGGCGCCGAGCGGCCCCTGAAGCTGAGGGAGGTTCGCCGCAGCAAGGTTCATCCCCAGTCCTTGAGTGAGTGACAGGAGAAGGGACGTCAGCATGTAGAGCGCCGCCCGGGACCAAGGCATGGGAGTTGGCGCGGGCGGGGCGGGTGCCGCCTGCGGCTCGACCGGCTTCGAAGCGGTTACGGCGTTGGAGCCATGGGGAGAACTGTCGTCGGAGGTCGCTGTCACCGAATGCACACTATCTTCAGCCGGCGGATTCGATATTCCGCACCATGGCGTGGAAAACGCGGAGGGCTGCCTTGAGATCGTCCTCGCTGGTCTCTTTCAGGACATCGCTACGGAACTCCTGAACGAGAATGTTCACGTAGGCGGCCTGTTCCTGTCCCGCTTCCGTGAGGGCGATCTGCTTGGCGCGCCTGTCGCCGGCCACCGGTCGGCGTTCGATCAGAGCCTGCTTCTCAAGGCTGTCGAGAAGGGGGACCAGGGTCGGGCCCTCGATCTCCAGCAGGTCTGCAAGTTCCGTCTGTGTCATGCAGCCGTTCCTTCCCAGGAGCATCAGGGCTCGTGCGCGCGCCAGGGTCAGACCTTTGGCTCGGACCCGAGCGTCGAAGAGGGTGCGCATCTTCCGGCTGACCTTCCAGATCTCCTCGGAAAAAGCCGCCTTGGCAGGAGTCGTCATGACCAACTTAGACCACATATTATTAGGGCACTAATTATATGGGTGCTCGATAGCTCAGCCCCGGACCGCCTACAAGCCTCATCGTCAACTGCATCGGGCAGGGGAGGGTTGCAGTGAACGCGGTTCCCGATCCGACGGGCAAAGACTTTTAATGTGTTGTTCTCGGGGGCCGAACATCATAGCTTGCCCGCAGGTTTCCTCGTTCAAGGCCGAAGTCAAAGCATCTTGCCTCCTCCCTCCCGCCAATCCGCCTCCGTTGGCGCCGTGCGCCGTGCCTTTGCGCCCTGGTCCAATCCCGATGCCAAGCCGCTCATCCGCTTTTCCAACGTCACGAAGCGGTTCGGGGACGGTGTGGCGGTGGACCACCTTTCCCTGGACATCTTCGAAGGCGAGTTCTTCTGCCTGCTCGGCCCGTCCGGCTGCGGGAAGACGACCCTCATGCGCATGCTCGCGGGGTTCGAGACACCCAGCGAGGGCAGCATCACCCTGGGCGATCAGAATCTGGCCGGGGTACCGCCCTATCGCCGGCCGGTGAACATGATGTTCCAGTCCTATGCTCTCTTCCCCCACATGAGCGTGGAGAAAAACATTGCCTTCGGCCTGAAGCAGGACGGCCTGCCAAAGGACCAGATCGCCGAGCGTGTCGGCGAGATGCTGCGTCTCGTTCAGCTCGAAAAGCTCGCGAGGCGCTATCCGAGCCAGCTCTCCGGCGGCCAGCGCCAGCGGGTGGCGCTGGCCAGGGCTCTGGCCAAGAAGCCCAAGGTGCTGCTGCTCGACGAGCCCCTGGGCGCCCTTGACAAGAAGCTGCGCGAGGAGACGCAGTTCGAGCTGATGGACATCCAGCACGAGCTGCACATGACGTTCGTGGTGGTCACGCACGACCAAGAGGAGGCCATGACCATGGCCGACCGGATCGCGGTGATGGATCACGGCCGCATCGTGCAGGTGGCCACCCCGGGAGAGATCTACGAGCAGCCCAAGACCCGTTTTATCGCGGAGTTCGTGGGCGACGTGAATATTCTGGAGGGGCACGTGCAGGGTCGGGAGAACGGCCTCTGGCGTGTGAAGGCCTCATCGGCCGAGCGATCGCTCACCATCGACGATCCGGACGAAGTGCTGCATTCCGGGCAGGCGGTGGCCATCGCGGTGCGGCCCGAGAAGATGGTGATCCATCGAGACCCGCCGGGACCCGGCGCCGTCAATGTGCTCAGTGGCGAGGTGTGGGACATCGGCTATCTCGGCGACTGGACGGTCTACCGGGTGAAGCTCGCCACCGGCGAGATCCTGCGCGTCACTCGCGCCAACGCTTCGCGGTTCGTCGATAATCCCATCGACTGGGACGAGCAGGTCCATGTCACGTTTGCGCCCGATGCGGCGGTGATCCTGGCGGAATAGCCATGGTCGAACGTTCCCTCCCGCGACGCCTGACCGCCGGCCTCGTGCCGGCCATTCCCTATCTGTGGCTTGGCGGGCTCTTCCTCGTGCCGTTCCTGATCGTCCTCAAGATCAGCCTCTCGGACGCGGCGGTGGCCCAGCCGCCCTACAAGCCTGTCTTCGAATGGGGCGACATCACCGGGTTCTTCGGCGCTCTTGATTTCGAGAATTTCGAGCTCCTGACCCAGGACGATCTCTATTTCCGAGCCACGCTGTCCTCCGTGCGGATCGCCGCGGTCTCGACCCTGCTGCTCCTGCTGGTAGGGTTTCCGATCGCCTACGGCATGGCCCGTGCGCCGGAGCGGTACCGTTCGCTGCTGGTGGCGCTCGTCATCCTGCCATTCTGGACGAGCTTTCTCATCCGCATCTATGCCTGGGTGGCGATTCTGAAGCCGGAGGGCCTGCTCACTCAGGCGCTGACGGGCATGGGCCTGATCTCCCAACCGTTGGACATCCTCAACACCGAAACGGCCGTCTTTATCGGCATCGTCTATGCCTATCTGCCCTTCATGGTGCTGCCGCTCTATGCGACGCTCGAGAAGATGGACGATACGCTGCTCGAAGCGGCCCTCGACCTCGGCTCGCCGCCCTGGCGATCGTTCTGGACGATCACCGTGCCGCTCGCCATGCCGGGCATCGTCGCCGGCTCGCTCCTGTGCTTCATTCCGGCGGTGGGCGAGTTCGTCATTCCGGATCTTCTCGGTGGCTCGGAAACGCTGATGATCGGCCGGCAGCTCTGGAGCGAGTTCTTCTCCAACCGCGACTGGCCGCTGGCGTCAGCCGTCGCGATCCTTCTGCTCATCATCCTGGTGGTGCCGATCGTGATCTATCGCGACGTCGAGGCGCGGCGCGTGGAGGCGCGGCCATGAACCGGCGTCTGAGCCTATTCAACGTCACATCGCTCGTGATCGGGTTCGCGTTCCTGTATCTGCCGATCCTGCTGCTGATGATCTATTCCTTCAACGCCTCCCGGCTCGTCACGGTCTGGGGCGGCTTCTCGACCCAATGGTACGGTGCGCTGTTCCGGAACGAGGCGCTCATGGAAGCGGCCTGGGTGACTGTGCGCATCGCGCTTCTCTCCGCGACTCTCGCGACCATCCTCGGGACGTTGGCGGCCCTCGCGCTCACTCGCTACGGGCGCTTCCCGGGACGGACGCTCTTCACCGGAATGGTCTATGCGCCCATGGTCATGCCTGAGGTGATCACCGGCCTGTCGCTGCTCCTGTTCTTCGTCGCCATCGACCTGGACCGCGGCTTCTGGACCATCACGCTGGCGCATACCACGCTCACCATGTGCTTCGTGACCGTGGTGGTTCAATCGCGCCTCATGACGTTCGACCGTTCGCTGGAAGAGGCGGCCATGGATCTCGGGGCGCCGCCCCTGCGCACGTTCTTCTCCGTCACGCTGCCACTGATCGCTCCCTCCATCGTGGCGGGCTTTCTGCTCGCCTTCACCCTGTCCATGGACGACCTGGTGATCGCGAGCTTCAATGCCGGGCCTGGAGCGACGACCCTGCCGATCAAGATCTACAGCCAGGTGCGGCTGGGGCTCTCACCGGAGGTGAATGCCGCCTCAACCATCCTGATCGGCATCGTGACGCTCGGCGTGATCGGCGCGACCCTGCTCAGCAAGTGCTCCGTCCTGCGCTCGCGCCGGAACGCTCACTGAGCCGTAGCCTGCGGGCGCGGTTCGTTGGCCGGAATGCGTTCGGACGGAAAAAGCGGCTTGGCGGCGCCCGAGCGTTCGATGAGGGAACGGATCTCCGGCGAGACCGCGACATTGTCCCAGTCGCCGACGACGTTGAAGACGAGCGCGGGGGACTGGCCCACCGGGGCTCCGGCCGGCGAGACGTTCGCCGTCACGCGGAGCTGGCGGTCGACCAGAAGAACCTGGCCCGTAAGGTCAGCCTGCACGGCAGGCCCCCGAAGATGGGCCTCGGCAATTTCCCCGACACCATCCTTCACCAGAATCTGCGCCTGGACCTTATCGAAAGGCGTGCGGCCGCCCTTCCAGTTGAGCGACGCGAGAAGCGGCCGCTTCTCCACTCGGCGTAGGGCGTCATCAAGGGCAATTCCGACGATCTCCCCGTCGCTGACCTCAATGGAAGAGCGGCCCTGCGCCTCCCGGATCACGTCCGCGGGGTTCTTCCCCAATCCCTCGAAGCTGAATTGCCCGGTCGCGTGGCCGGTGATCCAGCGAGGCTCTCCCATGGCGGCCAGGAAGGGCGCGATCTTCACCCCCGCGAAGGTGCCCTGGCTCTTGAACTCGACCTGGCCATTCTGCTTCACCAGGGACAGGCGGCCCTTGAGGCTGCCGTCGTTGAAGCCGGCCCGGCCGATCGAGGCTTCGATTCGGCCGGATTGCACGAGCACACTGGCCGCCATGTCCTCCAGGCTGAGCCGGCCGAGGCTCGCGGTCGCCGCCGAGAGACGCAGATCGAGGTCGGCGCCGGTGGCCCTGGTCAGATCGATGGTCTCCTCGCTCCATGAGCCGGAGGAGGTTCGGGCCTGCGAGAACGGCGCAAAGAGGTCCGACAGGTTGAGCGTATCGGCCGCAAGGGTTCCCGTGATCACCGGACGATCCGTATCGAAACGGACGCCGAGCGTCCCCTCCAGCTTGTCCTCGCCCATCGTCACGGAAACGGCCGGCCAGGATAGGCGCCGACGGTCCATGGAAAAGTCTCCCGCGACGGACACGGCGCGCACCAGCGAACCGAAAGGCAGGTCAACGCCGCTCCACCGGGTGAAGTCACGCACCGATTTGGCCTGAATGGTGCTCTCGCCGGTGATCCGAGGCGTGTCTCCAAGCTGCGCCTCTCCCTCGGCCGCAATCCGGACGGACTGTGAGGCCAGCGTCAGGGCAAAAGGGCTGATCCGGTCGGACGCCAGAAGTTCGGGGAAGACAGATGACTCCTCAAGGGAGATTTCCTCGTCGCGCCAGAGCGCCGAGCCGACCATGGTCATGGGCTCGGCCGCATCGGCCCAGCGTATGACGAGGTTGAGCTGGTCCAGGTTGGCATCCTTCAGATCGGTCCAGCGCAGGGTCGATTTGTTGATAATGAGGCGGCGGGCATAGGTCCCGCTCGCGCGATCCTTGAGAGCCTCCGTCCACTTGATGGATCGCAGGGCCCGAGCCGATCCCGTGATGCGTGTTTCCGTAAGGTCGAAATCCGAGAGCTCGATCCGGCCCAGGAGCAGTGGCAGCAGGCGCAACTCGCCTCTCAGCGTCCCGCCGTCGGCCCTGATGGCCTGGTTCGGGAACTCGAGCGTGACATTCTCGAATTTCACCCGTGGAATGGGCAGAACGGCAAAGGTGCTGCGTCCTCTCACCGTCAGATCGAGGCCGTACCTGTCCTTCACATGCTGCGTCAGCTCCGCCGACAGTCCGCCGCCCGGCAGCGTCCAGGGAGAGGCTGCCGTTCCGAGAACGGCGAGCGAAATCAACGCAATGAGGAGGACAACGCGGCGGGACATGGGACGAATGTTGTAAACCTTAAGGCCTGCCTCGCAAGCGGAGATGAGGGGATGTCCTCAGGCAAGACCGAAACCGTGAATCGTTTCCATATATCCATATGAAGGGATTGTCTAAATTGAGGCCAGGTTGCAGGGTGGCCGCCATTCGGAGCGGAGCGGCCAAAACGTCGCAACCCGTTTTCGATCGTTTCTTCTGGCGTGTCGCGGGGCAAAAGTGGACCCGGTTTCGCTGACGCGGCCTCCGGGTCCGTCCCGAACGACGCGCCGGCAAAGGCTTCGAGCATCGGGTGGATCCCAAAGGTGCCTTCCACTTTTGGGGCCGATGCTCTAGCGAGCGTGGATCGCCCATGGGGAGAGGTTTTGATGGATAAGGTGTACAGCGATGCGCAGGCAGCGCTGGCCGGAGTGGTCAAGGACGGCATGACCATCATGGCCGGTGGCTTCGGCCTGTGCGGGATACCGGAGGCCCTGATCGAGGCGATCCGTGACTCGGGGGCGAAGGATCTGACCTTCATCTCCAACAATGCGGGCGTGGACGGCATCGGCCTCGGCCGCCTGCTGGAGACCCGCCAGATCCGCAAGATGATCTCCTCCTATGTGGGCGAGAACAAGCTGTTCGCGCAGCAATTCCTCTCAGGCGAGCTGGAGCTTGAATTCAACCCGCAGGGCACGCTGGCCGAGCGCATCCGCGCCGGCGGCGCGGGCATCCCGGCTTTCTACACCAAGACCGGCGTCGGCACGCTGATCGCCGAGGGCAAGGAAGTGCGTGAGTTCAATGGCGAGAAGTATGTCATGGAGACGGGCCTGTTCGCTGACATCTCCATCGTGCACGCCTATAAGGGCGATACGGAAGGCAACCTCGTCTACCGGAAGACGGCCCGCAACTTCAACCCGATGATGGCCACCGCATCCCGGCTGACCATTGCCGAGGTCGAGAATTTGGTGCCTGCCGGCGAGATCGACCCCGATTGCATCCATACGCCGGGCATCTTCGTGAAGCGCATGGTTCATTTGCCGAACCCGGCCAAGCACATCGAGCAACGCACGACCCGCAAGCGCGCCGAGGCTGCGCCGGCCGGGGCAGGGGAGGAAGTCTGATGGCCTGGACCCGTGAACAGATGGCCGAGCGCGCGGCCAAGGAGTTGCGCGACGGCTTTTACGTGAATCTCGGCATCGGCATCCCGACGCTGGTCTCGAACTTCATCCCCAAGGGCATGCGCGTCCAGCTCCAGTCGGAGAACGGCATGCTCGGCATGGGGCCGTTCCCGTTCGAGGGCGAGGAGGATGCGGACCTGATCAATGCCGGCAAGCAGACGATCACCGAACTGCCGACCACCAGCTATTTCTCGTCTGCCGACTCCTTCGGAATGATCCGCGGCGGCCATATCGACCTGTCGATCTTGGGCGCCATGCAGGTGGCGGAGAACGGCGATCTCGCCAACTGGATGATCCCGGGCAAGATGGTGAAGGGCATGGGCGGCGCCATGGACCTGGTCGCCGGCGTCAAGCGCGTCGTGGTGGTGATGGAACACGTGGCCAAGGCCAAGGACGGCTCCGAGGATCCCAAGCTCCTGAAGGCGTGCAGTCTGCCGCTGACGGGGACCGGCGTCGTCGACCTGGTGATCACAGATCTCGGCGTCTTCTCCATCGACAAGAAGGGCGGCACCGGCATGACCCTTATCGAACTCGCGGACGGCGTGACCGTGGAGGAGATCAGGGCCAAGACGCAGGCCGAATTCAAGGTTGCCCTCGGCAGCGGCCAAGCCAGCGCAGCCTGATCATACCGGCGCCTGCAAAGGACGAGCGGTAGAGTCTAGGCAGGCCCCGGGACTGACCGGGGCCTGATGTCGTTCAGATGGAACCGAGGCTGATCGCGGCCCGTTGCCGCGTATCGTCGCCATTTCACCGAAACGACATGACACTCCTCGGCCCAGGCACCCTTCATCTCTGCATCGACATGCAGCGCCTCTTTTCGGCCGAGGGGCCGTGGCCGACGCCATGGATGGAGCGTGTCCTGCCGACCGTCGTCCGGATTGCCGAGCGGGCTCCGGACCGTACGGTCTTTACCCGATTCATTCCCCCGTTCCGGCCTGAGGATATGCCGGGCACATGGCGTCGCTATTACGAGGAGTGGCGCCAAGTCACCCGTGAGCATCTCGACCCCAGGCTGCTGGAACTGATGCCGCCGCTGCAGCGGCTCGTTCCGCCGGCCATCATGCTGGACAAGCCGGTCTACTCAGCCTTTGCAGGTCACAAGTTGCGTGATCTCGTCAGCGAGCGCGGCGTCGATACCCTCATGATCACAGGCTCCGAGACCGATATGTGCGTTCTAGCCACCGTGCTCGGCGCAGTCGATCTCGGCCTGCGCGTTCTGATCGTCGCGGACGGCGTCTGCAGTTCATCGGATGAGGGGCACGATTCCCTCCTGACCCTGTATTCCAAACGTTACAGTTATCAAGTCGAGACCGTAAGCAGCGAGGTCGTGCTGAGCCAATGGCCTTCGTGAGGGCGCCCGGCTTCAGCGTCTGTATTCGAGCTGCATCGCGACGAGATCGGCCGTGGATGGTCCATAGCGCGCTGCGATTGCCTGCAGGGCGCGATCGAGAGCTTCCGCAGGTCGCTGGCTGCCGATTGCCGGCAGAAGGTGATCCGCCGACCAGTTCGTCGCGACCTTGTCGGGGATGATGCGGATGTGGCTGCGGGTCTCAAGGGGATCCTCGCTCCGCGCGAATGCCACGGCCCTCGACCGATAGGTTCTCGACCAGGCATCCGCCACCAGGGCGAGCGAAACTTCGTCTGCTCCGGGCCGGAGATCGATGCCGAGCTGCTCTCGGTTCCAGAAGGCCAGGCTGTTGCCCACGACCGTCAGGGCGAACGGGCGCGTGACAGCGAACGCTTCGCTTTCGTGGCGTGCGTCCCAGTGGGGAAGGCCGAGATCCTGGGCAACAGCCTCGGCCCTGGGCCGGCCCGCAATGGCCTCGATCAGGGTGAGCGCCATCGGCATCGAGGCGGTAATCCCGGTGGTGGTCATGACCCCTCGGTCGACCACGATCCTCCGGTCCGCGACATAGCGCATGGCGGGATTCTTCTTGCGCAACTCCTCAATGAAATACCAGTGGGTCGTCGCCTGTCTTCCGTCGAGCAATCCGGCAGCACCGACGATCTTGGCGCCGGCGCAGACGCCTACGATAATGGCGCCCTTGGCGGCCTGACCCCTGATCCATTCCAGCACGACCGGATCGTCGTCACGGCTCATGGCGGGAACGATGACGAAATCGGCGCCGTCCATGTGTCGCTTGTCGAACTCCGCGACAGTCATGTCCGGCATGATCTTGAACGCCGGGTAGAGCGTCACGGGGCCCGGCTTCGTCGCCAGCGCGACCACATCTGCCACATCGGCTCGCCGCAGGATTCCGTAAGGCATGAGATAATCAGTCGTCTCGGTCGCATCGTTGATGCCGATGATCGCGATGAGTGGGCGCTGGCGCTTGGGAGGCTTCAAGGCCGCCAGGGTGGCATCGGCTTCCTCCTTCGGAACGGATGGCATGCCGTCGACCTGAAGGGCAGGGGGCAGAGAGAGCATCCAAACCGTGCCGATTGTCGCGAGGAGCGCGGCGACGCCCAGACAACTCCACAAGACAAGCCGCTTCTTCATGCCACTCATGCTCCGATGAGCCTGCCGTGACGTATCCTAGGTCGTGTCGCGGATGGGGTCTACTTCATCCCTTTGGGCCATGCCGCCTCTTCACAGATCTCTTGGACGAGAATGGATTCGGCGTGGGGCCGTCCCTTCAGGGTCGGTCGTCCAAGCCCGAAAAACTGGTTGCCGAACTGTCTAGGCCCTCCTCCGTTCTCGGCCGGGACTCGGCGCTGCGCACGAGCTGGATGACCGGAACTAGACCAACGAGGACAATGACGAGCGCGGCGAGCGATCCGTCTTCGAAGCGGCCCCGCGAGGCATAGGTGTAGACGAGCGTCGACAGGGTCTCCGTGTTGAGAGGCCGCAACAGGAGGGTCGCAGGCAGCTCCTTGATGCAGTCGACGAAGATCAGCAGGGCGGCGCTGGCCAGGGCCGGGCGCATGAGCGGAAGCTGGATCCTCCGGACCATTTCCCTTCGCGATGCGCCGAGGGTACGCGCGGCATCCTCGAGACTTGGCGAAACCCGGTCAAGGCCGGCCGAGAGCGAGCCGGTCGCGATCGACAGAAAGCGGATCACATAGGCGATGACGATGCCGCCGGCGGCACCCATGAGCAGGAGGCCGAGGCGCTCCCCAGTGAGACTGCGCCAAAGGGTCCCGATGAGATTGTCGATCCCGACGAGGGGCGTCATCAGTCCCAGGGCCAGAACCGTTCCGGGCACCGCATAGCCTAGGCCGCCGATGAAGAGGGCACCCGCGGTGAGCGGGCCTTTGGACAGGCGAGCGGATGAGACCAGCACGACGGCAAGGAGCAGCACGACACAGGTCGCAAAGACCGAGAGCCCGATCGTCGTCAAGAAATGGGCGAGGAATTCGGCATCGAACTGGCCGAAGAGGCTGCCGCGGAAGGTCTCACGTAGCAGGAACGCCGTCGGCAGGATGAAGCCGAGCACGACCGGCACCGTGCAGAGCACCGTCGCCGCCCAGCGGCGTGCTCCGCGCAGCGGAACCGGATGCACATTGCGGTGCCGCTTGGGCGAAGCCGCATAGCGTCGATCCCTCCGGCCGTAGCGTTCGATCAGGATCAGTCCCATCACGAAAGCGAGCATGACGCACGCGATCTGCGCCGCGCCCGGCAGGCTGCCGCGGTTGAGCCACGTGGTGTAGACGGACACGGTGAGTGTGCGCACCCCCAGATACTCGCTGGCCCCGATGTCGTTCAAGGCTTCGAGGAGAGCGAGCGACACCCCGACCGCAAGGGCAGGGCGGGCCAGCGGAAGCGCGATGATCCGGAAGAGCTTGATGCGGCTGGCGCCGAGGGTCCGGGCCACTTCCAGCATGCTTGCGCTCTGCGTCAGGAACATCGCCCTGGCCGCGATGTAGATGTAGGGATAGAGCACCGCGGACATCACGAGGATACAGCCCGGGAGAGATCGGACCTCGGGAAACCAGTAATCGGTTCGCGACCTCCAGCCCATGAGGTCTCGCAGGGCCATCTGCACGAGACCGGCGGAGTCGAAGACCTCAACGTAGATGTACGCCGTGATGTAGGTCGGCACCGCGAGCGGCAGCGGTAGCAGCCACACCAGGATGCCCCGGCCGGGAAACCGGTGTGCGGTGACGAGCCAGGCCGCGGTGATTCCCATCGAACCGGCGACGATGCCGATTCCCGTCAGCAGAGCCAGGGTGTCTATGATGCTTGCCGGAAGAACGTTGGCGATGAGATGCGGCCAGATCTCCGCGTCGCCCTCGGCGGCAATGCCGATCAAGGCTGCGACCGGCAGGAGTATGAGCAATCCGATTGCGGCGACGGCGGCCGAGAGCCACCAGGGAAGGCTCTTCGCCTTTCGCCCAAGCGAGCGGCCGAATGCGGTCTGGGTTTTCGCAATCACGGTCAAACGGAAACGGCGCCCCCACAATCGGAGGCGCCCCTTGAAATGGCACGGGAGCGGCTTGATCCGCCGCTCCTCGTCTTATTGGTCGAAGCCAACCTTGTCGACCAGCTCGCTGGCCTTCTTGCGCAGCTTCGCAATCTCGGCGATCGGGGTGGTGTCGGCCTTGAGTTCCCCGAAAGACGCGATCGTTGGATGGATCTTGATGCCGGCTTTGATCGGATATTCCGAGTTCGCTTCGGCGTGAATCTGCTGGGATGCATCCGAGACCATGTATTCCATGAACTTAACAGCGTTGGCCTTGTTGGGCGCGTACTTCGTCAAGGCGAGGCCCGAGACGTTCACATGGGTTCCACCACCCTCGAACGTCGGGAGGATCACGTTGATGGCCTCACCCCACTTCTTTTGCTCGGCATCGCTGCCGTTGAGCATGAGGGAGACATAGTAGGTGTTGCCGACAGCGATATCACAGACGCCCGCCAGGATGTCCTTGGCCTGTTCGCGGTCGCCGCCCGAGGGCTTCTTGGCAAGGTTGGCCTTCACGCCCTTCAGCCATTCCTCCGCTTTTGCCTCGCCCTTGTGTGCGATCATCGCGGCGATCAGGCTGATGTTGTAGAGGTGCTGGCCCGAACGGATGCAGACCTTGCCCTTCCACTTGGGGTCGGCAAGCTCCTCGTAGGTGATCTTGTCCTGCTTCACCCGCTCCTTGGAGGCATAGACGACACGGCCGCGCAGAGCGATGCCGAACCAATGGCCCTCAGGATCGCGGTAGGCGGCCGGGATGACCTTCTCGAGCGCCTCGGACTTCACCGGCTGCGTCACGCCGTAATCCTTTGCGGCAGCCAGGCGCCCGATATCGACCGTGATGATCAGATCGGCCGGGCTGTTCTGACCCTCGGTGCGGATGCGCTCCTCGAGACCGTTGGCGATGAAGATCGTGTTGACCTTGATCCCGGTCTCCTTGGTGAACTCGTCGAGGACAGGCTTGATCAGGCCGGGTTCGCGGGTGGTGTAGATGTTCAGCACTTCTTGGGCGAAGGCCGAAACACTCGTTCCTACCAGGGCCCCGATGGCCGCTGCACCCAAGAGCAGTCCGCGTCCAAACGAAAGGTTCACCATTCCCGAAGTCCTCCAGCAAGCGTCGCGGGCGAGCCGTCTCGCCCAGTCCTGTTGACGCTGGAGGAACCATGATCGCGCTACCGCGTCAATTGAAAATCGAGTAATTTCAATACCTTATAAGATTTCTAAACTGCTTGCATTTTGTAGTTCTTCTAAGCTGACGCGGCCTTCTGCACGGGCTCGATATCCGGCAGCGCCGCGCGAAGACGGACAATTTCCTCTTCCATCTTCTCCATGTTCGCGAAGAGGCGCTCGCTCGTGAGGCGCAGGAAGTAGAAGCCGAATTCAGGATTTTGGAAATAGAGCTGGCGGACCTCGTCATAGGAGATGCTCAGCACCTCTCCGGCTTCAAGGCACTCGAGGGTTTGCGTGCGGGTGTTGCTCGGAGACATGAAACCCATTTCGCCGACCACCTGACCCTGGAGAAGCTCGATATCGATCTCCTTGAGGCGATAGCGACCCGAGATCGTGAAGAACATGCAATTGGCGACGTCGCCCTTGGCGAACAGCACCTCTCCGGTCTCTGTCCTGCGGCGGGTCATGAAGGGCTTGAGCCAATCCATGGACAGATCGCTCTTCGAGGCGTGCTTCACGCGCTTGATCAGGCCCAGCATCTGGTAAAGCCGAGTGCCGTTGAGCGGCAGCAGGATCAGATTGACCACGAGGCTGGGATAATTGCCCGTGAACGAGGAGAAGATCAGGGAGCAGATATTCGCTCCAATCCCTATGCAGCGCAGAGGGATGATCGTCTTCATCGCGCTGCCCGTGACGGCCAGGACGGCCCCGAACCACCCGATGGCCTCGTACCACGTCATAACGTTCATCCCCGCATTTTGATCTATCGTTACGGCATATAGCACCAAGCTAGGAATCGGCGCCAGCTACGCATTGGCGCAGGGCGCCAGACTCTTTGGGAGAGGGTTCCGGACCGGAACCGATGGTCGCCGCGCAGGCGACTGTACCAGCGTCCCTGAAAGTTCGCCGTTACGGCCTGGCTTGCCCGGGAACGCTCAGGGTCCGCCGTTGCGAGGTCGTGCCAGATTGTGGGGCGGCGGAGCGCCGTGGGGCATCCGCCGAGAGAGAAGGCGGGGGCGGAACGGGATCGCGTGGCAGTACCCCGACGGGAGCCGTAGAGGCGACGCAGCCGCTCAAGGCAAGTCCGGCAAGCACAGCAGCAGGAAACATTAGGGAAAGACGCATGGTTTACTCCACAGGAATCGATCCAGAAGCTAGACCATAAGGTGTGGAAGTCGAGTCTTCCTTCAATAGCAGGATGTTCGACAGGACCATCGCTTGGTGCATGAAACGGCGACATTTTTCTGCGACTTACGTTAGGAAAGTTCTAGGCCGGGGCCTCCTCAGGGAGGTTGGCATGCCTAATTATCAAAGAGCAGCACGAGAGGACTTTATGGAGGGCCGTTTCAGCGTGAAGACTGCAGGAGCCTTGATCGTCGCCATGGTCTGCGCAGGGCCTGCCTGGGCCAAGTGTCAGGATGGTCCGAGCCCCGGGGTCGATTGGTCCGGATGCTCCAAGGCACGCCTCATGCTTACGAACGAGGACCTCACCGGCACCATCTTCCGGCGCTCCCTCCTGACGTTGAGCGATTTCGCATCCTCTAAGATGGCCGGCGCGAACCTGAGCGAAACGGAGGTTAGTCGGACCCGCTTCGAGGGCACCGATCTGTCCAAGGCGGATTTCACGAAGGCACTCGGCTGGCGGGCGAATTTCGGCCAGGCCAACCTCACCGGTGCCGTCTTCAGTTCGGCCGATATGAATCGGTCGAATTTCGCCCAAGTGAAAGGGACTGGCGCGAACTTCAGCAAAGCTGAACTGAACCGGTCCGACTTCAGTGGTGCCGACCTTGCGGGCGCGAACATGTCCAAGGCGGAGCTCGCGCGGGTGCTCTTTCAGAGCGCGCGAGTGACTGGTATTGACTTCAGCTATTCCAATCTGTCGCGTGCCCGGCTCGACGGCCTGGATCTGCAAGGCGTGAACCTCACGGGCTCATACCTGTATCTGACCCAGTTCGGCGGCGCTAACCTGAGCGGAGTGACCGGCCTGACTCAGGCGCAGGTCGACATCGCCTGCGGAACCGCACAGACCAAGCTTCCAGCCGGTCTCACGGCGCCGAAAACCTGGCCCTGCAAGGACGAGGAGGAGTGAGGCTCAGCGCGCCTGTGCAACCAAGCTGCAGCGTGGCCGTTGAAAAGATGGACAGACGTTATCTCAAGAGGTTTCCCAGTTCCCTTTCTTCGAAGGAGTGCGTCCGATTTGACCACGCTCAAGGAATTCGAGGATGCCCTGCGCGAGCAGGGGATGCACATGGCTCTCGCAATCCTGGAGAGGCTACGGGAGCGGGATCGGACCAAACGTTCGGTGACTCCTGCCCGCCGGATTGCTGGACGGAAGATGACGCCGGAACTCGCCCGTCGGATTCTGGAGCTCCATGGAACGACCGAGATGACCCAGCAGGAAATTGCCTTTCAGCTCGGCGTCAATCAGGGACGGGTGAACGAGGTCATCAAGAGAGGCAAGTGGCTTCATGACGACCCGGCTTCGCCTGAGGCCATCGCCCGGGACAAGGCCAAGGCCCGTATGGCCGTTGACGCCGCCGGCAAGCGCCCGGCGCGCCGGGTGATCAAAGCCGTCTCTGCCGATCAGAAAAAGGCCTCGAAGCCGAAGCTGAGCAATCAGGCGCAGTTGTTGTTGGGTGATCTATAGGGCGACATGTGAAAAGCTGGCCCTCATGGGGCTTACTTGAAAGTCTGGCCTGGCCCTGATCAGGCTTGTCATTGCCCCCAGGCGTGCCCGCGATGGGGCAGCCGGACTAGCGCAGAAAAAACCCCGCCCAGGGGGCAGGGTTGAGTGATCTCCTCGCCTTCGGTTGTCAAGCCGAAAACGCGATTATTAGGGCATGCCTTAAAAGTAATGTCAAATGACTTTAAAGGTATTGTTAAGAGACTTAGTTTCCACACTATTGGACAAAATTCCTTATATCGAAAGTAGTACTACTTTTGTGACCATTGAATATTGATCGAACATGTAGGTGTTGCTCCTTTGCAATAGCTTTCCCAAGCGGAACAGGCGTAAGTTTTCACCGTGAGTCCTCACACCAAGGGGTTACGGTTATGAGAAAGTGCGTACTTAGCCTCCTAGCAGGGGTTGCAGGCGTGACGCTTGCTGCAGCCGCTGCCTCTGCCGCCGACCTACCCAGTCAGGCACCACCTCCGGCTCCGATCGTGACGGCGCCGATCTTCACCTGGACCGGTTTCTACGCCGGTGTGAACGCCGGCTGGGGCTGGCGCGACAGCAATCGGGAATCCGTCATTCTTGGCGGCGCCGTTCCTGGTACGCTGTTCTTCCCTAACAACGACGACGGTGGATTCACCGGCGGTGGCCAGATCGGCTACAACTACCAGATCGGTTCTTTCGTGATTGGTGTCGAGACCGACATCCAGTGGGCAGATACCGATCAGAGTGAAACAGTTGCGTTTATTCCGGCGGGCCTGCCGGGCACCTTCGTACCCGGCACCTTCGACAACAACCTGTCGGATTGGTTCGGCACCGTGCGCGCCCGCGCGGGTGTCGCGTTCGACCGCGTGCTGATCTACGCCACCGGCGGTCTCGCCTATTCAGACGACAACACCGGATGGGTGGCCGGCGGCGGCGTCGAGTGGGCTCTGCCGGTGAACTGGTTCGGCTCCTCGGCTGTGACCTTCGGTGTCGAAGGCCTCTGGATCGGTTTCGACGACGATGATGACAACCTGGGTCGCTTTGCCGGCACCTTCACGCCGACGGGCGGGACCCCGGTCGATCTCTTCGTGCCGAACAACAACAACGACGACAACGACTTCTTCGTGGCTCGCGCCAAGCTGAACTTCAAGTTCGGCACTTACTGAGCCTTCGCTATCGGCGGAGAAAGGCCCGGGACCTCCCGGGCCTTTTTTGTGCCGTCGGCGCGAGGTCGGATCGGGCTTGCCGATGTCCGAGAAAGAAGTAGGCCGCGACCCTGTCCTTGGCGGATCTGTGGTCGCGGCCCCGGCCCGTGTTTGCCCCCACGGGAAGCTCCGCCCTAAATCCCTTAATCGTGACCTCAATGAGGCCGGGAACGAGCTGTCGATTCTTGAAGAAAATTTGGAACCAACGTCAGCGGTGGGCGTTTATTGGCATCTCCGGTCATTTTTGCCCCTACGGCCGGACACCTTGAGAGCACCCCAGCGGGTGCTCTTTCTTTTTGTTATTCCTCGCCTTTTCAGATCGAATCAGGTGTAAGCTAGAGCTTATGGAGTGGGACTCACGCGTTCAAGACGTCTTGGCCCTCCACATCTTGCATCCTCGCAAAACGCGATTGCTAATCCGAAAAGTGCCCCTCACTCGTAACGGCGCTCGTCCGCGATGATCTTGCCGTCGTTCGGAAGGTGGCCGGGCGAGGCGAAGCTTACCGATCCTTTCAGCTTCGCGACAGTCTGAAGCGTTGCGCCGACCGCGGCCGAGAGAGCCTCGCTCGGCGCGGCGGTTTCGGCCATGAGCGTCATCACGTCCGTCTCGCCGTCGCGGGTCACGACGAGGCGCAGACGTCCCAGTTCGGGATGACGCCGGCCGATCTCTGCGACCTGCTCGGGTCGGATGAACATCCCTTTGACTTTCGTGGCCTGGTCGGCCCGTCCCATCCAGCCCCTGATGCGCATATTCGTGCGCCCGCAGGAGCTGAAACCGGTCATGGCCGCTGTCAGGTCACCGAGAGCCAGGCGGATGATCGGCCGGTGGGCGTCGAGGGTCGTGACGACGATCTCACCCACATCACCCGGAGGCACGGGGTCTCCGGTCCCGGGCCGCACGATCTCAACGATGATGTCTTCGTTGACCACCAGACCTTCCCGGGCTGAGGTTTCATAGGCGATGAAGCCGAGATCCGCCGTGGCATAAGCCTGATAGGCCTCGATGCCCTTCGACGAGAATTCGTCCTGCAGGGACTTCGGAAAGGCAGCCCCCGAGACGAGCGCGCGTCTGATCGATGAAACGTCCCGATTCGAGGCTGCCGCGCCGTCGAGCAGCACCTTCAGGAAGTCAGGGGTGCCGCAATAGGCGACAGGACGATAAGCCTCGATCAACTCGAATTGCTGCTCGGTGTTGCCCGGACCCGCTGGAACGACGGCGCAGCCGAGCGCGCGCGCACCCGAATCCATGATGAAGCCGCCGGGCGTGAGATGATAGCTGAAGGTATTGAGCACCACGTCGCCGCGCCGGAAGCCGGCGGCGAAAAGACCGCGAGCCGAGCGCCAGGGGTCTTCGATATGGGGTTCGGGTTCGAAGATCGGACCGGGCGATGTAAACAGCCGACCGAACGAGCCGCATGGCCCGGCCACGAAGCCTCCAAAGGGCAGGGCGGCTTTCTGCTGTGCCGGCAACTCGGATTTGCGCAGCACAGGAATTTTGGCAAGCGCCTCGCGGCTTCGGATGCTGCCCAGGTCGATCCCGGCGAGACGCGCCGCGTAGGCGGGGGCCTCGGCGGACCTGTTCAAGATTTCCGGCAGCCGCCCGAAGAGCGCGGCTTCGCGCTCGGCGGGATCACGGGTCTCATTGACGTCGAAGAAGTCGGACAAAGCGATTTTCCTGACTTTCTGATCCATCATGCAAGCCAGCGCTTGCGGCGCTTGTAGCTCTTCACGGCCCGGAAGGACTTTCGGTCACCTTCCGAGACCCCAAGATAGAACTCCTTCACGTCCTCGTTCTCGCGCAGCATCTGCGCGGGCCCGTCCATCACGACGCGTCCCGTTTCGAGAATGTAGCCGTAGGTGGCGTATTTCAACGCCATGTTGGTGTTCTGCTCGGCGAGGAGGAAGGAGACGCCTTCCGTGGCATTGAGTTTGCGCACGATCTCGAAAATCTCTTCCACGATCTGGGGCGCCAGCCCCATGGAGGGTTCGTCGAGCAGGATCATGGACGGGCGGGACATCATCGCCCGGCCGATGGCGCACATCTGCTGTTCGCCGCCGGAAGTATAGCCCGCCATGGAGGTCCGCCGTTGCTTCAGGCGCGGAAAATAGCCATAGATCACCTCGAGATCGCGCCGGATCGCCGCGTTGCCGTCCTTGCGGGTGAAAGCACCGGTGAGCAGGTTCTCCTCGATGGTGAGATGGCCGAAGCAGTGGCGTCCTTCGAGAACCTGGATGCAGCCGCGTCGCACCAACTCGTTGGGAGACAGGCGGTCGACGCGCTCGCCGTTGAACTCGATCGACCCCTTCGTCACTTCGCCGCGCTCGGCGCGGAGCAGGTTGGAGACGGCTTTCAGCGTCGTCGTCTTGCCGGCGCCGTTCGCCCCGAGCAGGGCCACGATGCCGCCCTTCGGCACGTTGAGGGACACGCCCTTGAGCACGAGGATCACGTGGTCGTAGATGACCTCGATGTTATTGACGTTGAGGACGGTCTCCGCCGGGTGCGGCTTGTTCGGCTCATGGATCTGGATGGCGCTTGTCATGGGCGAGTCTTTCGGAAATCCCTCTCCCTTGAGGGAGAGGGCAGCGTTGAGGGCGAGACCGCTTTCGGACGTCCTAGCCGGGTCTGTCCCGACTGTCCCGGTTGCCGGAAGCACTGCGCTTCTCGGGATCGAGATCACCGGCACAGGGCCGGTGATGACGTGAGCGGCTGTGTCGGCCTATGCGGCTGGATCAGCCAGATCAGCTCGCCTTATCACAGGTCTCCGTGCGCTTGGGCCAGCCGGCGTTTTTCTCGGCATAGTCCTTCGCGGCGCCATCGAGCTGGCTTTTGACCCGATCCGTCATCGGCTCGATCGGGTTGGAGATCTTCACCCACTTCGACCCGTCCCATTCCTGCATGAAGGCAGCGCGATGGCCGTTGTGGTCATTGCAGGACAGGACGAGTTGGTCGGTGAACCCTTCGAGGCCGAGTTCCTTGAGCCTGGCCGCATCGAGCTTGATGTTCTCCATGCCGCGGCGCACGTCCTCACCGGTCACCGCCTTCTTGCCCGTGAGCTTCTGGGCCTGGGCGATGCCCTCGGCGATCAGCAGGGAGTTGTAGACCCCGCGGTTGTAGAGCACCTCGCCCACCTTGTCCTTGGCGGCTTTCGACAGACCCTTGTCGATCACGTGCTTCTGGATGTCCTGGAGAGCCGGGAAGTTCGCCCCGACCGCGTGCCAGTTCAGTTCCTTGAAGCCCTTCGCGCCTGCGCCGCCGCTGCGGGCGTCGTCCTCGCTCGGCCACCATACGGAGTAGAACTTGTCCATCGGGTAGCCGGAACGGACGGCTTCCTTCACGGCTGCGCCGTTCATGGAGCCCCAGCCCCACATGATCATGTAGTCCGGCCGATCCCGGCGGGCACTGAGCCATTGCGAGGACTGGTTCTGCATGTCCTGGGCGGCGACCGGATAGAGCGCCACCTCGAACCCGATGTCCTTCGCGAGGTCCTGAAGGAGCGGAATCGGCTCCTTGCCGAAGGCTGCGTCGAGATGGATGAAGCCGATCTTCTTGCCTTTCAGCTTGTCGAGACCGCCTTCCTTCTCGCCGATGAACTTGATGATCATCGACAACCCGTCCCAATAGGTGGCCGGGGGATTGAACACCCAGGGGAAGATGTCGCCGCGGGCCGATGCCGACAGCCCGTAAGCCATGGACAGGATCGGGATCTTGTCCACCGAGGCGCGCGGGATCAGCGGCAGCGTGATGCCGGTCGACCACGGGTTGACGATCACCGGGTTCTTGCCCTTCACCGCCTCATAGCATTCGACGCCCTTCTTGGTGTCGTAGCCGGTCTCGCATTCCTCCAGCACGAGCTTCACGCCCCCGATGCCGCCGTCGCGCTGGTTCAGCATCTCCAGGTAGTCGTGCATGCCGTCGGCGATGAAGGTGCCGGACCCCGCGAAGGGCCCCGTCCGGTAGGTGAAGAGAGGGACATAGATCGAATCCTGCGCAAAGGCAGGAAGGGCAGTGCCGGCGAGCATCGTAGCGGCGGCTAATCCTAGGCTCATTGTTCGAAACGACATGGTGGCGTTTCCTCCCGTTATATCGGCCGAAAAGCCGAATTCTTGTTTCGCTTCGTCGTCTCCCTTTGGGCAGTCCGTCAGTAGGGGAAGGGCCACACCAGGAGCTTCTGCTTGCCGATCTGCCAGAGCCGCGCGAGACCGTGCGGTTCGACGATCAGGAAAAAGATGATGAGCGCGCCTACGATCATGAAGCGCAAATGCTCGATGACATCGGCTCCTACCGAGAGGCCGAAGGGCGACAGGGCGGCCGGCAGCACGATTCCGAGGAAGATCGGCAGGATGAAGATCAACGCCGCGCCGAAGAAGGATCCGATGAGGCTGCCCAAGCCGCCGATGATTACCATGAACAGGATGAAGAACGACTGGTTGATGTTGAACACGTCGTATTCCGCTCCACCGTACCAGAGGAACACGAGGAGGGCGCCGGCGACGCCGCAGTAGTAGGAAGAGACCGCGAACGCCAGGAGTTTGGTCTGAAGGGGCCTGATCCCCATGAGCTCGGCCGCCAAATCCATGTCGCGGATGGCGATCCACATGCGCCCGATGCGACCGTGAACGAGGTTCGACGCGAGCCAGGTGAGCAGAATCACGATGGTGAGCACCAAAAGGTAGCGCGTCTGGGGCGTTGCGTTCGGCCCCATGATCGGAATACCGAACAGGGTGCGCAGCGGAGCGTCGAGCGCACCGGACACGTTGTAGTTCACGAGCCACGGGATGCGGATGAAGCACCACTGCAGGAAGAATTGGGCGGCGAGCGTGGCGACGGCGAGATAGAAGCCTTTGATGCGCAGGGAGGGCAGGCCGAACAATGCGCCGACCGCGGCTGAGAAAAATCCCGAGACGAAGATCCAGACGATCACGTTCACGCCGGGAAAAGCCGTCATCAGCTTGTAGCAGGCATAGGCGCCGACACCCATGAAGGCGCCGGTGCCGAGCGACAGAAGACCCGTATAGCCGGTGAGGATATTGAGCCCGATGGCTGCAAGGGAGAACACCAGGAAGGGGATCATCACCGCTTGCAGCACGAAGCTGTTCCCGAGGAAAGCCAGGGCATAGGCGGCCAGGATGATGACGGCGAGCCCAATCCGGTCTTCCCGCAAGGGGAAGATCGCGCTGTCCGCCACGTAGTTGGTCTTGAACTGGCCGGCCTCGCGATAGAGCACGGAAGCGCCTCCCTAAATCCGTTCGATGATCTTTTCGCCGAACAGACCTTGCGGTCTGTAGAGCAGGAAGAGGAGGGCGATGACGTAGGCGAGCCACGTCTCCACGCCGCCGCCGACGAGCGGCCCCCAGTAGAACTCGCCGAGCTTCTCGCCGACCCCGATGATGAGCCCGCCGATGATGGCGCCCGGGATCGACGTGAACCCGCCTAGGATGAGGACCGGAAGAGCCTTCAGCGCGATGATCTGGAGCGAGAACGACACGCCCGAGCGGGCGCCCCACATGATGCCTGCGACAAGAGCCACCATGCCGGCCGCAAACCAGACGATCACCCAGATCTGGTTGAGCGAGATGCCCACCGAGAGCGCCGCCTTGTGGCTGTCGGCCACCGCCCGTAGCGCACGGCCGATGCGGGTCTTGGAGAAGAACACGGCGAGAAGGCCGATCATGATCGAGGCGATCACGGCAGCGGCGACGTCGAGATGCTGGAGCCGGATCGAGCCGCCGAGAGCATCGATCTCCGTCGTGCCCTGCGGCAGAAAGAGCTGTTCCGTGATCATCTCCCGCGGGTTGCCGCCGAAGATGAGTTCGCCGAACCCGATCAGGAAATAGGTGAGCCCGAAGGTCGCCATGAACAGGATGATGTCGGGCTGGTTGACGAGCGGGCGCAGCACGACGCGCTCCACCACCATGGCGAGGACCAGCATGGCGACTGCTGCGAGGAAGAGAGCCAGAAAGGCCGGAACACCCTTCTCGTAGAGGCCGACTAGGATCAGCGCCGCGAACACGACCATGATCCCCTGCGCAAAATTGAACACACCGGATGCCTTGAAGATGAGCACGAAGCCAAGCGCGATCAGGGCGTAAAGGACTCCCGAGACCAGCCCCTCCCAGAGGGTCTGGATCAGGAGATCCGGAGCCTCGCCCATGAAGACGAAGGGTTCGATGAAGACCTTGTACAGCATGTCCATCGCCAAAGCCCTTCAGTGCGCCACGCCGAGATAGGCGTCGATCACGCGCCGGTCGCTCTTGACCTCGGCTGGCGTTCCGTCGGCGATCTTGCGCCCGTATTCCAGCACCACGACCCGGTCGGAGAGATCCATCACCACGCCCATGTCGTGCTCGATCAACGCGATCGTGGTGCCGTATTGCTGATTCACCTCCAGGATGAAGCGGGACATGTCTTCCTTTTCCTCGAGGTTCATGCCCGCCATGGGCTCGTCGAGCAGCAGCAGTTCCGGCTCCATGGCCAGGGCCCGCCCGAGCTCGACCCGCTTCTGGAGACCGTAAGGCAGCCGCCCCACCGGAACCTTCCGGATATGCTGGATCTCGAGGAAGTCGATGATCTCCTCGACAAAGCGGCGATGCGCGACCTCCTCCTTCATGGCCGGGCCATGGCGGAAGAGCTGCCAGAAGAAGCTCGAATGCATCTTGATCGAGCGCCCCGCCATGATGTTGTCGAGGGTCGACATGCTCTTGAAGAGTGCGACGTTCTGGAACGTGCGGGCGATGCCGCCACGCGCCGCCACATAGGGACGCATTTTCGGGCGTTTCACCCCCTTGAACGTGATGCGGCCCTCGGTCGGATAATAGAAGCCATTGATGCAGTTTAGCATCGAGGTCTTGCCCGCGCCGTTCGGTCCGATGATGGCGCGGATCTCGCTCTTGCGGATGTCGAAGGACACGTCCGTCAGGGCTTTGACGCCGCCGAATCCCAGCGACACGTTCTCGACCGCGAGCAGTACGTCGCCCTTCGCCTGCACGGGATGATCCGGCGCTCTCATTCTGCGGCCTCCAGCACGGATCCCGGCTCGGCCGCCGGGTAGAGCGTCAGGTCCCTGATCTTGACACGAGCGGCAATCACCCCCTTACGGCCGTCCTCGAACGTGACCTCGGTCGAGATGTCCGCCTCGGAGGAGCCGTCGTAGAGCGCGTCGATCAGCGGAGCGTAGCGCTCGGCGATGAAGCCGCGGCGCACCTTCTGGGTCCGGGTCAACTCACCGTCATCCGCATCGAGCTCCTTGTGGAGGATGAGAAAGCGCTTGATCTGAGCACCGCCCATACGTGGTTCGGCGGATAGCGAGCGATTGACCTCGTCCACGTGCTTTTCGATCATGTCATAGACGAGTGGATGTCCGGCGAGCTCCTGATAGGAGGCGTAAGTCACGCCGTTCCGCTCGGCCCAATTGCTCACGGCCACGAGGTCGATGTTGATGAAGGCCGCGACATGGTCGCGCCCATCGCCGAAGCAGACCGCTTCCTTGATGTTCGGATAGAACTTCAGCTTGTTCTCGACGTACTTCGGCGGGAAGAGCGCGCCGTCGCGCATCTTGCCCACGTCCTTGGCCCGGTCGATGATCTTGAGATGACCGTTCTGGTCGAAGAAACCCGCATCGCCCGAATGCACGAAACCGTCAGGTGTCTTGGTCTCGGCCGTCTTCTCGTCATCCTTGAAATAGCCCACGAACACGCCGGGCGAGCGGTAGAGGACCTCGCCGCTGTCGGCGATGCGGATCTCCACCTGCGGGGCCGGTCGCCCGACCGTGTCGGCGCGGATCTCGCCGTCGGGCTGCATGGTGATGTAGACGGAGGCCTCGGTCTGTCCGTAGAGCTGCTTCAGGTTCACGCCGATGGAGCGATAGAAGCGGAAGATCTCCGGACCGATGGCCTCGCCCGCCGTGTAGCCGACCTTCACCCGCGTCATGCCGAAGCGGTTGCGAAGCGGTGCATAGACGAGCACGTTGCCGATGTTCCAGAGCAGTCGGTCCCTGACGCCGACGCCAGGCTCCCTGTTCAGGATCTTCTCGCCGACCTTGCCGGCGTGGTTGATGAAGAAGTGGAACATGCGCCGCTTGAGGGCACCGGCATCCTCGATGCGCACCATGGTCAGCGTCAGCATGCTCTCGAAGACGCGCGGCGGTGCGAAAACGTAGGTGGCGCCGATTTCCCGCCTGTCCTCCGCGACGGTCTCGGGGCTTTCCGGGCAGTTGACGCAGAGGCCCGACAGGATGGCCTGGGCGTAGGAGAAGATGTGGTCGCCGACCCAGGCGATCGGCAGATAGGCGATGATCTCGTCCGTCTCGTCCAGCTTGTCGAAATCGCAGCCGATCTCGGCGGCGGCGATCACCGCGTCCGATGTGAGCATCACCCCCTTCGGCCGCCCGGTTGTCCCGGAGGTATAGAGAATGATGGCGAGGTCGGACCCGCGCCCTTCCTGAAGGGCGAGGTCGATGGCGGCAGCCTCTTGGGCATCCTTCAGCCGCGCGCGACCTTCCTCCACCACTGACTCTATGGAATGGAGACGGCTGTGGTCGTAATCCCGCAGGCCCTTCTGCTCGTCGTAAAGGACATGCTGGAGTTGCGGGATCTGATCGGACACGGAGAGAATCTTGTCGACCTGCTCCTGGTCCTGCACGGCCGCATGGGTCACTTCCGCATGGCTGAGCACATAAGCCATCTCGTCGGCCACGGAATCCGCATAGACCGGGATCGGGATCGCGCCGAGCCATTGAGCGGCGCAGATGCTCCAGTAGAGATACGGGCGGTTATAGCCGATGATGGCGATCTTGCCGCCGCGCTTCAGGCCGAGCGATTGCAGGCCACAGGCATAGGCTCGGACGATGTCGTGAACCTCGCCCCAGGTCCATGATTGCCAGATCCCGAGATCCTTATGCCTAAACGCCGTGCGCGTTGGGCGCAGGCGCGCGTTACGCGCCAACAATTTCGGGAATGTGTCCGCGCGCGCATCCGCAGCCGTCGTCAACGACGTCAACCTCCCTGGCAGCCGCGCGCTTCGACAACGCGTGGTATGGCTTCGCTTCCTCTGGCGCATGAAGATCGGTTTTCATGCGTCCGCCGATCTGTGCCGGCTTGCCCGTTCGGGCGTTGTTGGAGGGTATTCTGTCGTGCCGGTCAGGGGACGGCAAGGTGCCTAGCACCGCTACCATGGGCTAATACAGCTCGGTCGCCTTTGGGCGGTGTCGGGGCTGGTTGGGCCGCTGCGGGATGTCTACGGCACGGCCGTGAGAGCAGCAGGCTCGATGTCTTCGGCCTTCACGACGTGCTCTATGCCGACCGTGTTCTTGACGCGATAAAGCGGAGCATGGTCGTCCGGTACTAGGCAGACGATGCAATAGATGCGGCGATCCGCATAGCCCGAGGACGCACTCGTGATCCGGACGAGCTGCCCGATATGGAATGCCTCTTTCATCAGCGCCTCCATCAGCCTGGGATGCGATGAACGGAGCTTGCCGGATAGCCGCGTTGCAAGGAACTATTCCTGTCCGACCGTCAAGCTTGGGTGTTCTCCCCGACCCCTTTCAGGTTGACCGGGATCAAGACGGATGCCTGAGGCAAAACGATGGCGTTTTCGGATTTTTTGTCCCGTTTCCGCTGCGTCATCCCGTCCTCTAATCCCTGTCAGCCGAAAAGAGACCGAACTGAGAATAGGCGCATTAAGATGGGATAAATGGCTGAAGCTCGAGGCCCCCTGGTCGCCGCGAGCTCCTCGAGTTTGACGGTCACTGTGCTGGGGGCGGCGGGTTGCTGCGGGGATTGGCAGGCGCCGAATTGTTGCCGGGCTGATTGGCGTTGTCCGTGCTTCCGGTCTGGTCCGGTCCGTCTTCACCGCAAGCGGCCAGGGCGAGTAGGGCGGCCAGTGGCAGGATCATTCGAAGGCGCATCGGGATCTCCTCAACATGGTGCTCTTCAACGCCTCGCCGGCTGGACGGTTCACCGCCGAGCTTACAGGCAATGGCACGAGGCCCCGTCATCCAAGCGCGATGGCGTGAAAGAAGCTGCCCGTGACCAGCCCACGACGATGCCCAGCGGTTCCGAGATCATTGCCTTCCGCGTCCGTGATCGTCGCGAAGGCCGCGTCCTGGGAGGCGTCGCTCCGGATCACGGACGCATAGTGGAACTCGTGGCCGACAAGACGCTGGCCGGCTGCTCCCATGATCCCGTCCCGGGCGAGACAGGCAACCCGATACCCGAGATGCATTCGGCGTTTGGCAAAGCTCGTCTCGACCGGTAGGAGACCGGCCATGGGGTGCGTGCGGCCGTCTCCGTCCTCAATGGATTGGCCGAGCACCATATAGCCGCCGCACTCGCCATGGACCGGCCGGGTCTCGGCGAAACCGCTCAGTCCCTCACGGAAGCGCCTTGCTTCCGCAATGCGGCCTGCGTGAAGCTCGGGATATCCACCCGGCAGCCAGCAGACGTCGCACCCGTCCGGCGGAGGTTGGTCGGCAAGCGGCGAGAAAGTGATGATTTCCGCTCCCGCCTGACGCCACCCCGAGAGCACATGCGGGTAAACGAACGAAAAGGCCTGGTCCGAGGCCAGAGCGATGCGCTGGCCTGGGGGCGGCAGGCTCGTCGCATGGTTCGGAGGTCCAAGGCGGGTCGGGCGGGCGAGGGCGACGATCCGGTCGATGTCGAGCGCGGCTTCAACGGCATCTGCGAGGCGTTCGAGGCGTGCGTCGAGTTCGTCCGTCTCGCCGGCCTGCACGAGACCGAGGTGGCGCTCCGGAAGGGTCAGATCGCCGTTGCGCATGACCGCACCGAGAACCGGCAAGCCGATCCGTGCCATGCCGTCCTCGACCAGCCGCCGGTGGCGGTCGCTCGCGACCTTGTTCAGCACCACCCCGGCCACGTCGATCCTTGGATCGAACCGGGCGCAGCCGAGCGCGACGGCGGCTGCCGATTGCGCATGGCCGGACACGTCGAGGACGAGGATGACCGGCCAGCCGAACAGGGCCGCGATGTCGGCGCTGGCGCCGGTGCGGCCGGTCTCGTGGCGGATCCCGTCGAAGAGGCCCATGGAGCCTTCCGCGATGATGAGATCGGCCTCCTGGCCAGCCTCGGACGCGAGGGTTTCCAGCAACGGTGTGCTCATCGCGAAGCTGTCGAGATTGAAGCTCGGTGCGCCGATGGCGGCAGCGTGGAACGCGGGATCGATGTAATCTGGCCCGCATTTCATGCCGCGCACCACCACGCCCTGGCGGGCCAAGGCACGCTGGAGCCCGAGCACGACCGTCGTCTTGCCCGAACCGGAGCGTGGTGCCGCGATGAGAAGTCCGGGACCGGCGTTCACTGCGCGGCCTCGCTGCCGAACTCCAGGAGGTGATTGGCGATAGCCGAGCGGAAGGCCGCGATCGCCCCGATGGCGACGATGGCGGGTGATCGGATGAGCCCTTCTTCCGCGAGCCTCGGCAGGACCTCAAGGGTCCCTTCCACGATACTTTCCTTTCCGGTCGTTGCACCGTGCACCGCGATGGCCGGCGTATCCCCTGCAAGTCCCCCTGCCAGGAGCCCTTCCACAATGGACGGTAAGCTCGAGACAGCCATGTAGAGCACGATGGGAGCACCCGTGCGGGCGAGCGACGTCCACTCGATCTGAGCGTCGGGCGCCGCGTGACCGGTGGCGAGGATGACCGCATGGTTCGTCCTGCGCATCGTTGCCGGGACACCGTGAATCGCGAGGGCCGCAAGGCCGCTGGACACGCCCGGGATGATGCGGAACGCAACGCCGGCGTCGGAGAGAGCCAGCGCTTCCTCGCCGCCGCGACCAAAGATGAAGGGGTCGCCGCCCTTGAGCCGCAGAACCCGCTTCCCATCGCAGGCCAGCTCGATCAGCCGTTCGCAGATGTCCCTCTGAACGGCAGAGGGCTTGCCCCCGCGCTTGCCGGCGAATTCGAGCACGGCTCCTTCGCGGGCGAACGACAGGACGGCCGGGTCGACGAGGGCGTCGTAAACGATGACGTCCGCGGCTGCGAGCGCGTTCATTGCATGTATCGTAAGAAGGCCAGGATCGCCCGGGCCGGCCCCGACGAGCCAGACCGTTCCGGGAGCGAACGGGGGCGAGAGGCGGGACAGGGAGGTCATGCGAGCCTCCGGCCCTGGACGGCATTCACGGGATGGCTGTTGGAATTCATGGGGACGATGTAAGAGGGCGTATGGACGAGAGTAAACCCGCCGGATCGCTGCGCCGTGGCTGGACCACGGGCGCCTGCGCCACGGCAGCGGCCAAGGCGGCTTATCTGGGCTGGCGGACGGGCGATTGTCCCGATCCCGTCGAGATCGCGCTCCCGGGCGGAGCACGGCCGGCCTTCTCCATCGCCTTGAGCGAGGTCGCGGAGGAGGGCGCGCGGGTCGGTGTCGTGAAGGATGCGGGCGATGACCCTGATGTGACACACGGGGCCTTGGTGATCGCGGCCGTCCGTATGGGGGCGCCGGGCTCGGGTGTGACGTTCCGGGCGGGCGAAGGCGTCGGCACGGTCACCCGGGCCGGCTTGCCCCTGCCGCCGGGCGAGCCCGCCATCAATCCGGTCCCGCGGCAGATGATCCGTGACAACCTGGAGGAAGCCGCGCGCAGCGCCGGTGGTCCTATGGATATCGAGGTCGAGATTTCGGTTCCAGGCGGTGAGGATCTTGCGAAGAAGACCCTCAACCCGCGCCTCGGCATCCTGGGCGGGCTCTCGATTCTCGGTACCACGGGCGTGGTGGTTCCCTATTCCTGCTCGGCGTGGATTCACAGCATCTATCGGGGCATCGACGTGGCCCGCGCCGGGGGGCTCGACCATGTGGCGGGCGCGACCGGCTCCACGTCCGAGAAGGCCGTGCAGGTCCTGCACGACCTGCCCGATCATGCCCTGATCGACATGGGCGATTTCGCCGGCGGCATGCTGAAATACCTGCGCCGCAATCCGGTCCCGCGGGTCACGATCGCGGGCGGCATCGCCAAGATGACGAAGCTCGGCCAAGGCCTGCTTGATCTCCATTCCCGCTCCGGCGCGGTCGATCTTGCCTGGCTGGCCGAACGCCTCGTCGAAGCGGGAGCGGACCTGTCCCTCGTGGGACAGGCTCTCGGGGCGAATACAGCTCTGGAAGTGCTGGAAACCGCGAAACGCCTTGGCCTTCCGCTCGGCGACGTGGTCGCGCAGCATGCCTGGCGCACGGCCGCCAAGGCCCTGGGCGGTGCCACAATCGCCCTCGAAATCGCGGTTTTCGACCGCGACGGCCAACTCGTCGGTCGCATGCCGTTCCATCCGGTCGCCTGACGCCCAGCGTTTCATAGACTGTCCTTTCGGGCGCCAGGACGGAAACGCCGGTCGTAATCGGCCGAATAGAGCGCGCTGTCGCGAAAATCCCCTGCGTCCAATGTCCGTCCCACCAGGATCAGCGCCGTCCGCTCGAGCTTTTCAGCGCGCGCCATGGCGGCGATCGTCTCCAGGGTCCCCTTGATCACACGCTCGTCGGGCCAGGAGGCGCGCCAGACCACGGCGGCCGGGCAGTCGCCGCCGTATGCGGGCAATAGGTCCTCCACCACCTGTTCGATGACGTGGATGGACAGATGAATGGCGAGCGTTGCCTTCGTCTGCGCGAAGGTGGCAAGCCCCTCCGCCTCCGGCATGGCCGAGGCGCGGCCCGAGGTTCGCGTGAGCACCAACGATTGGCCTACCTCCGGCACAGTCAGTTCGCGGCCTAAGGCTGCGGCTGCGGCTGCGAAGGATGGGACGCCCGGGGTGATCGTGTAGGAAATGCCGAGCGCCTCAAGGCGCCGCAGTTGCTCGCCCATGGCGCTCCAAATCGAAAGATCGCCAGAATGGAGCCGTGCCACATCCTCGTCGGCCTCATATGCCCGGACGAACTCGGCCGTGATCGCGTCTAAGTCGAGGGGCGCGGTGTCGACGAGCCGAACGCCGGGCGGGCACCAGGACAGGATCTCCGGCGGAACGATGGAACCGGCATAGAGGCAGACGGGGCAGCGTTCGATGAGGGAGCGGCCGCGCACGGTGATGAGATCGGCGGCGCCGGGACCCGCTCCTATGAAATGGACGGTCATGGGCCAGTCTCCAGGCGTGCGAGGGCACAGGTGGCGGATTGCGATGCAATACGGTCGAGAACGAGTTCGGCGCGAGGTCCTGCAGCTGCGAGGGCCGCCGCTTCCGCAACGGATCCGACGCCATGGGCAGCGATCGAGCGAGCCGAGTGCGTGTGGATGCGAGGAGCCGCTGCGGACAACTCGGTCTTCTCGACTGATATCGCCGCGACCGCAAGCGTTTGGGCTGCCGCTGCGAAAGCAGGCAGGTCAGCAAGGGAATCGAGAGTCGCCAGCTTGGTCAAAGCCTCGCGTGCGAGTGCAGCCTGCTCGAGCGCCTGCTCCACGAGAGCCACGATTTCTGCGGCGGCGACGCTGCGTCGGAAGCCAATCCCTGCCACGATCATGGCTTTGTCACCGTCCATTGCGTGACAGGCATCGCGGCCCGCCAGCCGTGCATGCCTCCGACCGGTCCGAGGCGCGAGACGGCAAGGCGGCGCATGGTGCCGCCATGCTGCGCATAGAGAGTGCCGAGAAGCGTTTCGGTTTCCAAAGTCACTCCATTGATCACGAGCCGCCCTCCGGGTTTCAACGCCGCCCATGCGGCCTCGGAGACGCCCGATTCCGAGGCGCCGCCACCGATGAAGATCGCATCGGGCGCCGGCAGATTGGTCAGGGCTTCCGGTGCGCGCCCGATGCGAATGTCCAGATCCGTCGCGCCGAGATCGAGGGCATTGCGGCGTGCGCGCTCGGCACGCTCTGGCCGTTCCTCAATCCCTATGCAGCGGTTGCGCGGATGGCGCAGGCACCATTCGATCCCGACGGAGCCGGCACCCAGCCCAATATCCCACAAAAGCTCGCCCGCTCTCGGAGCGAGGGCCGCAAGAGTGAGGGCACGAATCTCCGCCTTCGTGAGCTGACCGTCATTCTCGAAAAAGTCATCGGGCAGGCCTGGTGCGAGCGCCACGACGCGCGCATCCTTTGCGGGAACGACCTTGATCGCAATCGTGTTGAGTGGGTCGATTTCACTGATGCCGAAGTCGGCAGCCGTGACCCGTCGGTTGCGCTCGCGCGGGCCGCCCAGGGCTTCGCACACGGTGATCGTCGACTCTCCGAAGCCGCGTCGTGTCAGGAGATCGGCGACCTTGCCCGGTGTCGAGCCGTCCCATGACAGAGCCAGGATACGGGCGCCCGGCTGCAGATGGGGAATGATCCGCTCGAGCGTGCGGCCATGCAGGCTCACGCAGTCGCAGTCGGGCAGAGACCAGCCCAGGCGTGCGGCTGCCAGGCTGAAGGCGGAGGGATGCGGGAAGCAGGTGATCTCCCCCGCCGGGATCAGGCGTGCGAGCTCGGCACCGACGCCGTAATGGAACGGGTCTCCCGTCGCGAGAACGCAGGTGGGCCGGCCGCGCCGGGCGAGGATCATCGCGTAGCCGTCCGCGAAGGGGCTCGGCCAAGTGATCGTTTCTGCGGTCACGGGAGCGGCTAGGGCAAGATGGCGCGCGCCGCCGATCACGACCTCCGCCTGATCGAGAGCCGCCAGCGCCGCACGGGAGAGCCCAGCGCGCCCATCTTCGCCGATGCCGACGATCGTGAGCCAGGGGCTGCCCGGCGCCATGCTCGACTCCGGCTCAGAATTCAGGGAAAAGGAGCTCATGCGCATCCTCATTCTGGGCGGCACCACCGAGGCCTCCGCGCTCGCAGCGCGGCTTGCCGGCCGGTCCAAGTTCAGTCCGCTCCTGTCCATGGCCGGTCGCACCAGCGATCCCCGTCCCATGCCGGTTCCCACCCGAATCGGCGGCTTCGGCGGCGCAGCGGGTCTCGCTAGGTTTCTGCAAGATGAGGGGATCGAGGCTGTCGTCGATGCGACGCATCCCTTCGCCGCCGTGATCTCTCGAAACGCGGCCGAGGCCTGCCGACAGACCCACGTGCCGCTCCTCGCGCTGCGCCGCCCGGCCTGGACCCGGCAGGAGGGTGACCACTGGATCGAGGTCTCGTCCATGGAGGCGGCCGTCAACGCGCTGGGTCAAGCCCCTCGTCGTGTCTTCCTGACCGTTGGCCGTCTCGAACTCGCTCCCTTCGCGGTCGCGCCGCAGCACACTTATCTCGTGCGCACCATCGAGCCTATCGGCAATGCTCTGATGGCACCGAACGTCGCTGCCATTCAGGATCGTGCACCCTTCGACGAAGCGGCCGAGCGCCTCCTCATGGAGCGCGAGCGGGTCGACGTGGTGGTGACGAAGAATTCCGGCGGCGCGGCGACGTATCCGAAGATCCTGGCGGCGCAATCTCTCCGCTTGCCGGTGATCGTCGTGACGCGTCCGCAGAAGCCGCTCGATACCGAGGAGGTCGCGACCGCCGATGCGGCGCTCGATTGGCTGGAGCGTGTTCACGGCCGAATTCCATAGAACCGTGGCGTGTAGACCCATGGTTCCTGGTTCGCGATCCGCTCGATCAGGCGCGTGGTGGACGCGCCGATGATGATCATGGTCGACATGTCGGCCATGGACGCCTCCGCCTCCGCGAGCGGGAGGATCCTGACCCGCTCGTCGGGTCGGCCCACCGCGCGGACAAGGATGATGGGCGTGCCAGGGCTACGAATCTCCGACGCGATCGTGAACGCCGCCCCGAGTTGCCAGGGGCGGGCGGAGGAGATCGGGTTGTAGAGAGCCACGACGAAATCGGCCGCGAGGGCGGCCCTCAGGCGCGCCTCGACAACCTCCCAGGGCTTCAGGTTGTCCGAGAGCGACATGGCGCAGAAATCGCCGCCGATCGGGGCACCGACTCGGGCCGCCGCGGCGAGCATCGCCGTAATGCCGGGCTCCACGCAGATGTCGAGGCCGCGCCAAGCCGGATCGCCGTTCTCGACGGCCTCGAACACGGCCGCCGCCATGGCGAACACCCCTGGATCCCCACCGGACACCACGGCCACGCGGGCGCCGTTCGCCGCGAGATCGAGGGCGAAGCGGGCACGGTCAAGTTCGACGCGGTTATCGGAGGCGTGCCGGCGCAGGCCGGGCCGATCCTGCACGCGGTCCACATAGGGACCGTAGCCGACGATGTCGGTCGCGGAGGCGAGGGCCTCGGAGGCGGCCGGCGTCAGGTAACGCGGGTCGCCCGGGCCGAGACCTACGATGGTGAGAAGGCCCGTCATACGCGCCTCCCTCGGCCCGGCACGATGATCAGGGAAAAGTACGGGGCCTCGAAATTGTCAGGCAGGTCGGGCAGAGGAACGATCCTCTCTTGGGCCATGGTGGCGCGCTCCACATAGATGGCGCGCTCGAACAGGCCGGTGGATCTGAGGACCGCCCGGACCTTCGGCAGATGGCTTCCGAGCTTCATCACCACGGCGGCGTCGGTGCCGGAGAGGCGGCGCGCCAGCTCCGGCTCGGGGAGCGTGCCCGGTACGACGGTCAGCACGTCGTCACCCCAGGTGATCGGCGCGCCAGCGCGGGTCCAGGCACCTGACATGGCGGTGACAGCTGGTACCACTTCAATCGACAGGCGGTCTTTCAGACGCCACCAGAGATGCATGAAGGAGCCATAGAAGAAGGGATCGCCTTCGCAGAGCACCGCGACGGTGCGGCCCGCCTCGACCTCGGCGAGCAGCATTGCGGCCGCTTGCTCATAGAACGGATTGAGGGCCGCCGCATAATCGGGATGATCGGCCGGGATCTCGGTGGTGACCGGATAGGCGAGGGCGATCTCGCGCTCCGGGCTCGGGCCCACGATGGCGTCTGCGATGGTCCGCGCGTTGCCGCGCCGTCCCCGCTTGCAGAAATGGACGAGCCGGTCGGCGCTCTCCAGCACCCGGCGGGCGCGCACGGTCATGTAGTCGGGGTTGCCGGGGCCGAGGCCGAGGCCGAAGAGGCGGACGGGATCCTGCATGGTCATCGGCTTACTCGACCGGGTTCGCCAGGGCATTGACCGCGGCGGCCGCCATGGCGCTGCCTCCGCGCCGGCCGTGAACGACGAGATATGGAACGCGGCGGTCCTGGGCGAGCGCCTCCTTGGATTCCGCCGCCCCGATGAAGCCGACCGGGATGCCGATCACCGCGGCGGGCTTGGGCGCGCCGGCATCGAGCATGTCCAGCAGATGGAACAGGGCGGTCGGTGCGTTGCCGACGACCACGAGGGCCCCGTCGAGCCGTTCGCGCCACAGCTCCAGGGCTGCGGCCGATCGGGTGTTGCCGTGCTGGCGGGCGAGGTCGGGAACCCGCTGGTCGTCGAGGGTGCAGATCACGTCGTTCTCCGCCGGGAGGCGGGTACGGGTGATGCCGTTCGCCACCATCTTGGCGTCGCACAGGATCGGCGCGCCACGCTTGAGGGCGGCTTCCGCTGCGTCAGCAAAGTCGGGCGAGAGTTCAACGTCCTTCGGCAGGTCCGTCATTCCGCAGGCATGGATCATGCGCACGACGACGCGCTCCGCCGTACCGGAAAAGCCGGACAGATCCGCCTCCGCCCGAATGATGGAAAAGGAACGGCGATAGATCTCGGCCCCGTCCCGGATATAGGCGCGGCTCGTCATCGAGCGCGCTCCGGAAACGCGCCGCTGAGGTCGGCAGAGGTCTTGGCAGACATCAGGCGGGTCATGATCTCGTCGAGTGAGAGGTGAAGCAGGGAACCGTCACGGGTCGAGCCGTCGGATACGATGTCATAGCGGCCATCCGGGCGCCCGACCAGCGTCAGATCGGCGCTGCCCGGATGGGCGCAGCCTTTCGGGCATCCCGAGACGTGAAGGGTAACGCCCTTGGCCAGGAGGTCGGGGCAGGCGGCGGCGAGCCGGAGGGCATCGGCGGGCGCGGGAGTCGCAGCGCCGGCGCAGTCGGGCCGGCCCGGGCAGGCGATCAGGGAGAGGCGGGGATCGCCGGCATCGGTGATGAAACCCGCCGCCCGGGCTTCCTCGAGGAGCGCCGGCACAACTGCGTCCGACAGTCCCGGCACCAGGATACCCCGGGTGAAGGACAGGCGCATCTCGCCCGTCCCGAAGCGCTCGCTCCACGCGGCCGCCTGTGTCAGCGGCCCGGTGCCGCAGCGGCCGAAAGGCAGGGCCAGAAGCACGGCTTTGCCGCCCGAGGCGGCGAGGATTCCGGCGCGCGGGGCCGCTTCGCGCCTGGGCGTCGGGGATCCCGCAGCCAGACCCGCGGATGCCGCCAAGCCTTCCAGGACATCCAAGCCGAGATCCCGCAGACGCCGCGCCTCGGTCTCGCCGTTGCGCCGCATGGCGGCGAAGCCCACGAGGATCGTGCGGACCGCTCCTGGCGCGTCGGCGAGGCCGGCCGTGCCGATCCCGCGCAGGCCCCCGGACGAGGGCACATCGAATGCAACGGTGCCGGTCTCGCCCGCCGCCAGGTGAAGGTCCGCCCCGATGTCGCCGAGAGCCATGGCGCCACCGCCATCGACCGAGATGAAGAATTTGGCCGGCAATCCGCCCCCGACCCCGTCCAGGCTCTCTATCGCCTGGGCCAGGGTGGCGGCGTCGAAGCGCTCCAGCGGGTCGAGACCGGCCAGCGGCGAGAGAACCGTCAGGCGGTTCGGGCCGTCGCCTTCGGGCTCGACCAGACCTTCCCGGTCGAGGAGGGCGAGCAGGCTGGGGTAGGTCTCGTCGCTCACGCCGCGGATCTGCAGGTTGCCGCGGGCCGTGATGTCGAGATGGCCGTTGCCATGGGCGCGGGCGGCTTCGGCGACCAGGCGGGCCTGATCGGCCGTGAGCCTTCCGGCGAAGGGATGCAGGCGCACGAGCAGGCCGTCGCCGGTCGCCATCGGGCGGCGCACGCCCGGGCACCAGCCGCGGCGCCTGTCGCTGACGGGCTGCGGGCTCATTCGGCCGCCTCCTTCCGTTCATCCTCGAAGAAGGCGGCCACCGAATTGAGGCGGCTCTGCCACAGGCCGCGGCGACGGGCGTCTGCGAGTCGCGCCTCGATGGCCTGCGCGGCCGCCGGGTTGAAGGTTTCGATCGGCTCCCAGACGGTCTGGTCTGCGATCAGGGCCGTGAAAACGAGATCGAAGAACGACGGCGGGACCGCATCCGTGGTCGCCGCGAAGGCGAAGAGCGCATCGACCGCCTGGGCGATCTCGGCGGCGCCGCGCCAGCCGTGCCGCAGCTGGCCGGCGATCCAGCGGGGATTCGTCAGGCGTCCGCGGACGAGGCGGTCGACGTCCTCCGCCAGGGTGCGGGTCTTGGGCTCCTGAGGCCGGCTCGTGTCGAGACTGTAGACGGCCGGGGCGGCGCCGAGCGACCGGGCGGCCGCCGCGAAGCCCCCGACGGAATCGGCGGCGGAATCCCCATCGAGAAGATCGCGCTCGGCCACGTCGCTCACATGAATGAAGGCCTCGGCCTGCGCAACCCGCCGGGGGAAGCTGTGGTCCTCCCGCGCCCCGCCGTCCGCCGTGAGCGCATGGGAGGTGCCGTCGAGATAGGTGCGGCCGAGATCGTCTCTCGTGGCCCATTCGCCGTCGAGCGTCTGTGCCGACACGCCGGCCCCGTAGGTGCCGGGGGCGGAGCCGAAGACGCGGGACGCCGCCTCGCCGCGCCGGCGCGCGGCGGCGAGCGCATTCCACTCGTCGTCCTCGTCGAGGGCCGCGACCGCGCGGGCGGCGCCGTCGAGCAGCGCGATCTGGTCCGGGAAGGTGTCGCGGAAGGCCCCGGAGACCCGCAGGGTCACGTCCGCGCGCGGCCGGTCGAGGAGCGGCTGCGGGACGATCTCGAACCCCGTCACCCGCGTCGAGGCATGGTCCCAGGTCGGCCGCACGCCCATGAGCGCCAGCGCATGGGCGATGTCCTCGCCGCCCGAGCGGAGGGTGGGGGACGCCCACAGATCCATGACGATCCGGCGCGGCCAGTCGCCTTCCTCCTGCAGGTGCCGGCGCACCACTTCCGCCGCGGCCCGCTGACCGAGTTCGGTGGCGGCTCGGGTCGGGATGGCCCTCGGGTCGAGGGTCGCGAGGTTGCGCCCGGTGGGCAGTACGTTGGTCTGCCCCCGCGACGGCGAGCCCGACGGGCCTGGCACGACGAAGCGGCCGTCGAGAGCCTTCAGCAGGCCCTCGCGCTCGCCAGTCGCGCAGGCCTCGAGCCCGGCGGGAGCGCGGCCGAACACGTGCAGCCCGTCGCGGATCGTCACCTCGCCCAGGTCGCAGAGATGGGCGTCGAGGCGCGTCAGGGCCTCATCCATGGGCATGCCGTCCGCGACACCGCACGCTTCGGCAAGCCCGCTCGCCCTGGCGCGCTCCAGGATCTCGCCCGCCACGAGCGCGGCCCGGCCCGGGTGGAGCACCTGGGCGGAGGAGAACTCCTCGACCAGCTCGCGCAGGGCCGCCGCCTCGCCGTGCTGTCCCGCCTCGGCGGTCTGCGGCGTGAGATGGCCCACGGTGACGGCCGCGATGCGGCGCTTGGCCGGTGCGGCTTCGCCCGGATCGTCGACGATGAACGGATAGATCACCGGCATGGCCCCGATGGCGAGACCCGGCCAGCAGGCGCAGGACAGCGCCACCGCCTTGCCGGGCAGCCATTCGGTGGTGCCGTGGGTGCCGAGATGGACGAGGGCGTGGATGCGCTCGAGCGTCCGCAGGCCGAAATAGAAGGCGAGATAGCCGTGGCCCGGCGGGCATTCGGGGTCGTGGTAGACGCCCTTTCGGTCGCGGCGATGGCCGCGGTCAGGCTGCAGGGCCACGAGCACGTTTCCGGCGCGGATCGCGCGGAAGCGGAAGGCGCCGTCCGCGAAGGCAGGGTCGTCCGTGGGAACACCCCAGCGCCCGTCGATGGCGGCGCGCTCGCCCGGCGCAAGCGTGTCGAGCCACGACAGGTAGGCGGCGAGTGGAACGGAAAATGACGACTCGCCTTCGGTGAGACGCGGCATCAGGTCGGCGGCCGTGACGTTCCGCTCGGCCCCGTAGCCGGAATCCTTGAGGAGATCGAGAATAGCGCAGGCGCTCGCCGGCGTGTCGAGCCCGACTGCGAAGCCGGCGCGTCCGCCGCGCGCGGGATAATCGGACAGGACCAGGGCGAGCCGCCGCTCGTGGCGCGGCGTGCGGGCGAGGCGCACCCAGGCGGCCGCCCTGTCGGCGACGGCATCGATGCCGGCCGGATCGGGCGCTTGGGCGCGGCGCGAGAAGGCGAGCGCCGGCTCGGCGGGCTCCTCGGTCTTGAACGAGATCAGTCCGGCCGCGATGCGCCCGTCGAATTCGGGCAGGGCGATCTGCATGGCGAGATCGGCCGCGGAAAGGCCGCGCGGCGACGCTTCCCAGGCGTCCTTGGCGCTGCCGACCGGGAGCGCCTGCAGGATCGGGCAATCGGCCTCGTCGAGCACGAAATCCTGCCCGTCGCGCGACGAAAAGGCGGTTGTGGTCACGATGATGTCGGGACGGCGTGCCCGGATCGTGCGCCGGACGACCGCGACGGCTTCCGGATCCTTCAGGCTGGAGACGGCAAGGACGAGCGGCCCGATGCCTCGCCGGGCGAGCGCGTCCGACAGGGCCTCGACGGCCCGCGTGTCGCCGGAGAGAATGGAAGAGCGGTAGACCACGAGATAGGCGAGAGGACGATCCCCGGGGAGGCTGGCGAGGATGGATTCCGGGACCGCGATGCTGTGCGCTTCGACCTCGCAACCCTCATTCCCGGTGACCGCCGCATCATAGACTCCCACCTCCGTCCTGGCCGGGCTCGTCCCGGCCATCTCAATCGGAAGAACGCCGGGCTTCGAAGGATCGGGATCATCGGGACAAGCCCGGCCATGCCGTGAGGTGGCTGTTGGTCCTCGGGGACCCAGTCTCTCGCGATCAGGTCCGTAACCGGAACTTCCTTCGACGGGCGGTCTCGGAAGCACCCAAGCGAACGCACGCGGCGCCGCGCGAGGCGGCTCCGCCGTATCGGACAGGCCGATCTCGGCCCCGATGCGGGCCAGCAGCCGTCGCATGTTGTCGATGCCGCCAGCCCGGAAATAGGCGTCGAGCTCATCGCAGAGCGCCGCGGGAACGGTGGCGTAGGCCGAAAGCCGCGGGTCGGGCCGGTCGTCGCCCGGCAGCACCGCGAGCTTCACGCCGTGGGACCGGCAGGCCCGGGCGAGGTGCTCGATGCCGTAGCGCCAATAGTCGAGGCCGCCGAGGCAGCGCACGAGCACGAAGCGCGCCTTCGCGGCGGTTCTCTCGACGTAGAGGTCGACTGAGAGCGGATGGCGCAGGCGGCGCAGTGAGGCGAGGCGGAGCGAGGCTGTGCCCGCCGTCAGGCGGTGGGCTTCCGCCAGGGCGCCGAGGTCGCTGTCCGCGAAGGACAGGACCACGACATCCCCCGGCGGCTGCTGGAGGTCGGTGGCCTCCTGGCCTTCGTCGAGGGAGATCGCCGTGACCGGGAGGAGGTGCATGTCACCCGCGCAGAGCGGCCTCGACGGCCGACAGGTCGAAGCCTTTCAGGCCGATCACCACCATGCGCCCGTCGCGCGCCTCGCCGGCCTTCCAGGGCCGGTCGAAGTGATGCGCGACGCGCGTGCCGACGCCCTGCACCACGAGGCGCATGGGCTTGCCGTCGACGGGCGCGAAGCCCTTGATCCGCAGCACGCCGGCGGCTTCCGCGGCGCGCTCGACGCGGGCGACGAGCGCCTCGGGCGAGTCCACGGGCGCAACCGGAATCGCGATGCTGTCGAAATCATCATGGTCGTGGTCGTCGGCGGTCTCGTGGTGCGAGGGGCGGGATTCGAGGTCCGCCTCCGCGGCCGCTCCGAGGCCGAGCAGGATCGTCGGATCGACCTTGCCGTGCGCGGTCTCGATCACCTTCACGGCGCGGGGCAGATGCTCCTCGATCTCGGCCAGGACCTTGCCCTTGTCCCCGGCGGCCATCTGGTCGGTCTTGTTGAGGATGATAAGGTCGGCGCAGAGAAGCTGATCCTCGAACACCTCCTCCAACGGGTTCTCGTGATCGACGGAGGAATCTGCCTGGCGCTGCGCCTCCAGCGCCTCCGGATCCTCCGCGAAGGCTCCCGAGGCCACGGCCGGCCCGTCGACCACGGCGATCACGCCGTCGACCGTCACGCGGGAGCGAATGTCCGGCCAATTGAAGGCGCGCACCAGCGGCTTTGGCAGGGCAAGGCCCGAGGTCTCGATCAGGATGTGCTCCGGCGGGTTTGGCCGGTTGAGCAGGGTGTTCAGGGCCGGGACGAAATCGTCCGCCACCGTGCAGCACAGGCAGCCGTTGGGCAGCTCGACGATGTCGTCCTGCGTGCAGCCTTCGATGCCGCAGCCTTCAATGAAGGAGCCGTCGAAGCCGAGATCGCCGAACTCGTTGACGAGAACCGCGAGGCGGCGCCCTTCCGCATTCTCGAGGAGGTGGCGCACCAGGGTGGTCTTCCCGGCCCCGAGGAACCCGGTGACGATGGTGCAGGGGATCTTGGTGAGATCGCTCATGAGTGAGCCTTTCGGCGGCCTCGGTCAGGCCGCGCTGTTGGTCTTGAACGGGGGAATGCGGGCGACGACGCCCTTGCGGAAGGCCTCGGGCCGCTCGCGCCAGGGCACGAGGCCGTCGGACGTGTCTGCATAGCGCCGCAGCCCGTCCAGGATTGTCTCGACCGAGGTCTCGGCGTTCAGGTCGCCGTAGATGTAGGTCCAGCGTCCGGGGGCGGAGACGGCGATCGTGCACGGTCGCTTGCACACGGACAGGCACTCGACCGCCTCGACGCGGACCTTGGGTGCGTCAGGCCGGGCGAGCGCCTCCGTGAGGGCCCGGTGCAGGACGGCACCGGGCCGGAGCGCCTTGTCGTCCGGGCCACCCGCCTCGCGGCAGGTGACGCAGACGTGCAGGCAGATCTCCTCATGGGATGAGGTCATGACGTCAGGCGACGGTCGACAGGGCAAGGGCGAAGGTCGCGGCCCCGGCGAGGGCGACCGCCAGGCCGGCGAGGCGCAGCCGCAGGGAGGGAGCCTGGAGCGGCGCCTTGGCGAAGCGCCGGGCCGCGAAGGCGATCCCGGTCGTGAGCGCGGTCTGGACCACGACGAGGCCGGCCAGATAGGCGGCGAGTGGGGTGGATTCCGCCCCGACGATCGACTCGCCCAGGGCATAGCCATGCACGGCGCCGCCGATGGCGAAGAGGACGGCGATCGCCGCATAGGGGAGCGTGGTGCGAACGGTGGCCGCGACCCCGATGACGACAACGCTCAGCGCCACGAGCAGCTCGGCGTAGGGCAGGTCGGCGCTCGCCAGGTGCAGGCCGATTCCGGCCGCCATGGCGAGGATCCAGAAGGCCGGCAGGGTGACGCCGCGGGCGAAACGGGACGAGACCAGGCCGACGCCCACGAGGGCGGCGAGGTGATCGAGACCGATGACCGGATGGGCGAGGCCCGAGAGCAACCCTTGAGCGAAGGTGGACGGCATCTGGCCGTCCATGGCGTGGTGGGCCAGGGCAGGGGTCGCGGCCACGAGGCCGGCGAGCGTCAGGGTGGCGAATCGGGTCTGGGGCAGAAGGCGTGCAGTCATCGTTCTCTCCGTCGGGAGACTCAATTCAGGTCGAGTCTGTTGCGCTTCCACGGACGGAACCGAACGACGAGAGGTCATTCGACTACGGTCACCGTCGGCACACCCCGTCCGACAGACCCGATAGAAGCAAAGGCTGACGGCAGGTCTCCTGGCTCGCGGGTCGATGCTTTTCGCCGCCTTCCCGGGACGATGAGGCCCAGTGGCATGTGGAGCGAAGGCTCGCCGCTTACAGTTGCGGGGGCAGCCGCGGTGTCTCACCGCATTCCCTTTTCACCCCGTTGCCGGGGCACCGTCCGTAACACGCTTACCGGGGCGAGGGGCATCTTTCAAGCCTGAGCGTTGCAGATGACCCGGCCTTGAATTCCCGGGCGGGTCTGTTCATGGTGCGGTCCATTCGGGCGAAGGCAGGATCGGGATGACCCAGGACGACGAGGCGCGCCACCGCGCCAAGATGATCAAGCGCAAGGAGGTCCAGGACCGGGAGGTCGCCTCGAAGACGGTCGAGAAGGGGCTCCTTATCGTCCATACGGGCCCTGGCAAAGGCAAGTCGACGGCGGCCTTCGGGCTCATGCTGCGGGCGCTCGGGCGCGGCTTCCGGGTCGGCGTGGTGCAGTTCATCAAGGGCGCCTGGGAGACCGGCGAGCGCCTCGCCCTGGACCGGTTCTCCGACCAGGTCGAATGGCACACCATGGGCGAGGGCTTTACCTGGGAGACGCAGGACCGCTCCCGCGACGTGGCGGCGGCTGAGCGGGCCTGGCGGAAGGCGAAGGACCTGATGGCCCGCCCGGACGTCCGCCTCCTGGTGCTGGACGAGCTCAACATCGCACTGCGCTACGAGTACCTGGACCTGGCCGAGGTGGTCGAGACCCTGAAGCGACGCCGGCCCGACCTCCACGTGGTCGTCACCGGCCGCAACGCGAAGCCCGAACTCATCGAAGCGGCCGATCTCGTGACCGAGATGACCCTGGTGAAGCACCACTTCGCCGCCGGCGTGAAGGCACAGGAAGGCGTCGAGTTCTAGATGCGCGCTCTCATGGTGCAGGGCACCGGCTCCAACGTGGGCAAGTCGCTCCTGGTGGCGGGCCTGTGCCGGGTCTTCGCGCGCCGGGGCCTGACGGTCCGGCCGTTCAAGCCGCAGAACATGTCGAACAACGCCGCCGTCACGGCCGACGGGGGCGAGATCGGCCGCGCCCAGGCGCTGCAGGCGCGGGCCGCCGGCGTGGCGCCGAGCGTCCACATGAACCCCGTGCTGCTCAAACCCCAGAGCGAGACCGGTTCGCAGGTGGTGGTGCAGGGCCGGGTGGTCGGCACCGCCAGGGCGCGCGAATACCAGTCCTGGAAGCCTCGCCTCATGGAGGCGGTGCTCGACAGCTTCGGGCGCCTGTCGGGCGAGGCCGATCTCGTCCTGGTCGAGGGCGCGGGCTCGGCATCGGAGGTGAACCTGAGGGCGGGCGACATCGCCAATATGGGCTTCGCCCGCGCGGCCGGCGTGCCCGTGGTGCTCGTGGGCGACATCGACCGGGGCGGCGTGATCGCGAGCCTCGTGGGCACGAAGGCGGTGCTCGACGAGGCCGATGCCGCGATGATCCGGGGCTTCGTCGTCAACCGCTTCCGGGGCGATCCAGCCCTGTTCGAGAGCGGGATGCGCTTCGTGGCGGAGCGCACCGCCTGGCCGGCGCTCGGCCTCGTGCCGCATTTTCCCGATGCCGCGCGCCTTCCGGCCGAGGACGGCCTCGGTCTGCGGCGCGAGGGGCGCAAGGGCGCGGTGGTGATCGCCGTTCCGGTGACGCCGTGGATCTCCAACTTCGACGATCTCGATCCCCTGCGCGAGGAGCCTGGGGTCGAGGTGGTGCTGGTCGAGCCCGGCCGGCCGCTTCCGGCCGAGGCCGCGCTCGTCCTTTTGCCCGGCTCGAAGACCACCATCGACGATCTGCTCTTCATCCGTGCGCAGGGCTGGGACATCGACCTGAAGGCCCATCTGCGCCGGGGCGGGCGGGTGCTGGGCCTGTGCGGCGGCTACCAGATGCTAGGCCGGCGCATCGAGGATCCCTTCGGCATCGAAGGCGAGGCGGGCCGCGCCGTCGAGGGCCTGGGCCTGCTCGACGTGGCGACCACGCTCACGGCGACGAAGCGGCTGGAGGCGGTCGCCGGGACCACGCTGGCCGACGACACGCCGCTCTCCGGCTACGAGATGCATATCGGCGAGACGTCCGGGCCGGATGCGGAGTCGCGCGCCTTCGCCCGGCTGGCGGACGGGCAGACGGACGGGGCCGTCTCGGCCGATGGCCGCGTGACCGGCACCTATGTCCACGGCCTCTTCGCGGACGACCGCCAGCGGGCGCGGTGGCTGCGGCTGATCGGCGCGCAGACGAGCGATCTCGCCTACGAGGCCCTCGTCGACGACATCCTCGACCGCTTCGCCGACCACCTCGAGGGGCATCTCGACTGCGACCGGCTCCTCGCCCTCAGCGCGCGGTGAGCCAGGCCACGAGGGCCGATCCCGTGGCGAGACCGAACAGGAGAGCGCAAGCGGTCCGGTAGAGGGCAAGCGCCCGCTCGATGTCGTGTGCGCGCGCCTCGGCGCGGCCGTCGCCCATCCAGCGATCCTCGACCAGCACGTTGCCATAGACCCGGGGGCCAGCAAGGCGCAGGCCCAGGGCCCCGGCCATGGCGGCCTCGGGCCAGCCGGCATTGGGTGAGCGGTGCTGCCTGGCGTCGCGCCGGACGGCCCGCCAGGCATTCCGGGCCGATGCGCCACGATGGAGAGCGGCCGCCACGATGACGAGCAGGGCGGTCAGGCGCGAGGCGGGCAGGTTCACGAGATCGTCGAACCGGGCGGCCGCCCAGCCGAAAGCCTCGTGCCGGGGCGTGCGGTGGCCGATCATGCTGTCGGCGGTGTTCGTGGCCTTGTAGAGGGCAGCCCCGGGGAGGCCACCAAGGCCAAGCCAGAAGGCCGGCGCCACGATCCCGTCGGAGAAATTCTCGGCCAGGCTTTCGATGGCCGCGCGGGCGACCCCCGCCTCGTCCAGGCTCTGCGGATTGCGTCCGACGATCATCGAGACCGCCCGGCGGCCGCCGTCGAGGCCGCTCTCCCGAAGACCCTGAGACACCGCCGCCACATGCTCGTGCAGGCTGCGTTGGGCGATCAGCGTGCCGGCAAGAACGGCCAGGATCGCGAGGCCTGCGGGGCCGACCGGCAGGAGCGCCTCTTGGAGCATCCACGCGACCGATCCCGTGATGCCTAGAAGCAGCAGCAGGGCGAGAACGCCCGCGGCGCGGCGCCGGCCGAAAGACCAGCGCTCCCGGTTCAGCCCCCGGTCGAGCCCCTTGATCAGCCGTCCGATCCAGGTGACGGGATGCCCGATCCACGTGTAAAGGCGGGAGGGATAGCCGAACGCCGCCTCGGCCGCGAGGGCGAGGCTCAGGGTGATCAGGCTGCAGGAGAGGATCATGGGTCGATCGGTGGGTGAAGCGGATGAGTGACGCGGGGATCTGGCACGGCGGCGATCTTGACGTGGCCCGGCGGCTCTTTCCGGATGCGCCCGATCCATGGATCGACCTGTCGACGGGGATCAACCCCATAGCCTATCCGATGCCGCCCTTGCCAGCCTGTCTGTTCGAGCGGCTGCCTGCGCCAGCCGACCACGAGGATCTCGAGGCCGCCGCCGCCGAAGCCTATGGCGCGGCCGATGCCGCCGTGGTGGTGGCCGCGCCTGGAACGCAGGTTCTCATCAGCCTGCTGCCGGCCCTGCGCCCCCGGTCGCGGGTCGCAATCCTCGGGCCGACCTATGCCGAGCATGCCCGAGCCTGGCGCGGGACGGGACACGACGTCGTGGAGGTCGGCTCGCTCGACGCTGCGGGAGAGGCGGATGTTCTCGTCGTGGTGAACCCCAACAACCCCGACGGCCGCATCGTCGGGCGCCAAGTCTTGCTCGACCAGGCGGAGCGCCTGTGGGCACGCGGCGGCTGGCTCGTGGTCGACGAGGCCTTCGCGGATTTCGCCGCCGGCGAGACGCTCGTTCCGGTGCTCCCGGAGAACGCCGTCGTTCTGCGCTCCTTCGGCAAGACCTACGGGCTCGCCGGCGTGAGGCTCGGCTTCGCGGTCGCGGCCCGTGATGCGGCCGGGATGTTGCGACGGGTGCTGGGGCCCTGGGCCGTCTCGGGTCCGGCTCTGGAGGTCGGACGCCGGGCGCTGCGGGATCGCCCATGGCAGGTGGCCGCGCAGGAGGCACGGGGCCAGGATGCCCGCCGCCTCGATGATTTGCTTGAACCCTGCTCCGAGCAGCCGACCGCCGGAACGATCCTCTACCGCCTCATGGGCAGCAGCCGTGCCCCGGACCTGTTCGCCCATCTCGGACGGCACGGCATCTGGGTGCGACGCTTCCAGTTCGACCCGCGTCTTCTCCGCTTTGGCCTGCCAGGCTCCGACGAGGCTTGGCGGCGTCTCGAAGTCGCTTTGACCAGCTTCAGGTGAGGATCCCAGTTGATCCCGTGACAAAGAAAAAGCCGCGTCCGATCTTTCGATCGAAACCGCGGCTCGAGCCCGTGCTTAGCCCCCCAGGCACGGTAGTGTTGAAATATATCTTTGGTGACTGTTGTTGTGAATTGCCCCGCATCAATGGGTTCATTCTATAGCCTGCAGTGAGGCCAAAAAGAAATAGTGGAAAATACGTAACGCCAATGGTCAAGCTTACTTGCATGACCGATATTGCCAAGTTTTCGGATGCAAGTTCTGCCCCCCTGTCGAGTTGACCCAAGGAATGTTATTGTTCCTCCAGGCTTGGCTTTGGCTCTCGCCGCTCCGACCGTGATGCCCGGATTTCGGGCGGTATCCCCTGTCGGCGGGGTCGAGACTGCACAAGCCTGATCACGATCGGCAGGAGCTGCGGTTCGATGTCGTGCGGTCATTTCGAAAAGAAGATGCTGAGGGCTTGGAACACGCCTGGACTGGCCTCGGTCGGGGCGTTTCTCGGGATCGGCCTCGCGACGGTGCATCACCTCCATCACGTGATCCTCGACAACCTTCCGGAGCAGAGCGCCGTCGTTCACATCTTCGGGGAGCTCTTCGCGGCGATGATCGTCGGCGCCATGCTGCTGGCTGCGATTTCCGAGGTCCGGAACCGCGTCGTGAGGCCGGAGGGCTGACGGGCGAGGTTACGGGTCGATGTCGAGGCGCAGCCGGATCTTCTCGGCCGGCAGCTCCAGAATTTCGGCCAGCTGTCGACGGGCGTCCTCGAGAATACCCTCGGTCAAAGCGATCAGGCCTTTCGGGACGCCCGCCAGGGCGGGTTGGAGCTCAAGTGTCTGGATGTCGTCCGGCACGTCGTCTGAGTTGTCCGGCAGCCCCTGAAGCTCCTCCTGGAACATGACCCCGTGGGTCTTGCCGTTTGACCACATGAGCTGAACCGGCATGGTCTGTTCGAGGGCAGGAACCCGGAGTTCGAACTGCTGCGGCAGTTCGATCGCAGCCGGAAGCCAAATCCGGGCTCCGGTCGAGGAGATGTCCCGCAACGTGCATTGAAGGTGAGGCGCATCCCGGCCCAGGACGATCCGGCCCTCCAGGATCGAGGGGAGACGCTCGCTCTGGCGACGATCTCGCATGAATGAACCTTTCGACGCGCTTCTGCCGAAAACTACCACCGATCATCTGGCGCAGAACAGAAATCCCGCAGATAGGCTTAAGATCGTGCAAGCAAGGGTGAGCAGGTCGGTGACTTGCGGCAACGAGCCGCAAGAGCGCGCCAGGATCTACCGCTTCAGGCGCTTCACGTTGGCCCGGACCTTCCGGCGGTACCCCTTCACGACCTTGTGGGGCGAGCCCCCCGCCGCGAGCGTCGCCGCCGCTTCCGCGAACGCAGTGACTTTTTCGGTCACCATCAGGAGGTTTTCCGCGTGGGAGCCTTGGCCCATGGCGGCACGGGACACACGGGTCCAGATCACCATCTGAGCCTCGAAGGCCAGCATCGTGGTGTCCGTGGCAAGTTTCATCCAGGGTAAGAGCATCGGAGGTCCTGAAGGGTGGCAGACTATTGGCAACTGTGCGGCTCGCCTTCGGTTCGCCTGCCGTGACAAAGAAAGACTATGCCATCGAAGTGGTGCCGGGTGGCTTCATAAATAATTAGGCCTGTCCGGAATAGTGCGCGGGGATTCAGGGGGAATTTCAACGCTGGAAATTGTCAATTAACATAGGTGAACGTCATGGTGGATCAGCCCCGTGGCCTTCAGCGTTTTCGAGGGGATGCGTAATGCCCCGCTATTACATTGATGTCAGGAGCCATTTCGGCATCGATGAGGATCCGAGTGGCGTCGAGTTGCCGGATATTGCGGCCGCCAGGAGCGAGGCCGCAAGAGTGGCCGAAAGGCTTCTGAAGAGCTGGGGCGGCATGTCGCCGAATTACAGCAGCGAGATCATGATCGAGATCGTCGGGGAGGATCTCCGCCCCGTTCTGATCATCCCCTGCATCGACGCGACGTCGACGTCCGACGAGTGAACCCCGGCTCTCATCGCGAATCCGGCCTGAGCTGACGCAGGGCCTCGTCGTGCGTGTCGAAGATCCTGAACACCCGGTCCATGGCGGTCAGCCGGAACAGTTTCTGAACCTGGCTGCTCGGTGCCACGATGCCAATGTCGCCGTCGGCCTTCCGGGCCGCCTTCAGGGCGGCGACCAGGGCGCCCAGACCGGTACTGTCCATGAACGAGACATGGGCGAGATGGAGGGCGAGCCTGACGTTGCCGCCTGCGATCGCCGACGAGATCTGCTGCTTGAAGTTTGGCGCCGCGGCGGCGTCCAGGCGGCCTTCGATGTTGACCAAGGCTGTTCCCGAGTCCTGAGCAGCCAGCTCGATGTTCATGCAGTTCCCCTTTAGGATTAATCCAAGCGGCGTAGGCTAACGCACGAGCTCAGAATTCGATCCTAATGGGAATTAACGGTCGGGCGGTCGTGCAGGCTCAGGGGCTGCTGGCCCAGCTCGCCAGCGCGCTCGCCGGGTTCTGACCCAGGGGCGTCGCAACGTTGACCGAAGCGGGAGGCGTCGCCCGGGTCATGCAGAGCTGCATGTGAGCCTTGCGGGCATCTTTGATCTCGGCCCTGTAATCGGGCAGCGACAGGTTCCGCGTCCGGAAGATCAGCCGCGTTTCCTTGTAGCAGGCGGCCCACCTGGCTTTTCCCTCAGGGGACGGCGCCCAGCGCCGTTCCTGCGCGGAGACGCTGCCCGAAGCAAGGATGGTGCAGGCCAGTATGGCAAAAGCGAAATAGCGCATCGGCGAGGCTCACGGGGTGAGGATCGGCTCATACGAAGAGTATAGCCGACTGCGCTCGCATGTGTCTCACGAGACGGACGGGGCAAAGGTGGTCACACCTTTGCTCCATGGCTTTCGGGAGGAAGGCACTACGGGGCGTCCAGCTGCCACTCGCATTGAAAGAGAGATCTCTCTCGGCAGAGAGACCATGGGCCTTGCGGCCATTGCCCGGGCCTGGGACGAGCGTCCTTGAGGCCCGCGCAGCGGATGAACCCGGCCCGGGACCACAACCCGCTAGGGAAGCTGAGAACAGAGGAGGAGGGCCGTCACGGCTGCCGTCACGGCCGCAGCGATCAGGCCCTTGTCGATCAGATGGGCCGGCAGGGCAGTGCGGGGGAGCGTTCGCTTAACCACATCAAGGCTCGGTTGCTGGGACGTCACAGGCTGTCTTACCTGTGGCGGGCGCCCGGCATGTCAACACCATTGGCTTCCTCCGATTCCCACACGGGCAGGAGTTGAGAAAACTTGCTCCGGATGATCTCGTAGCACTCGCAGGCCGTCTCTTCGAGGCCGCGGCGATCCACGATGGTGATGATGCCTCTACTCTGGTTGATGAGCCCGGCCTCGTGAAGGGTCCGCGTGACGGCGCTCACCGTCGAGCGCTGGACTCCCAGCATCTCCGCGAGAAATTCATGCGTCAGGGGCAGTTCGTCCGAGCCCCAGCGGTCGCGCGTGCTGAGGATCCAGCGGCAGCATCGCGCCTCGACGCCGTGGGTGGCGTTGCAGGCGACGCTCTGGAGCGTCTGCGCCAGCAGGGCTTCGGTGAAACGCAGGATGAGCTGCTGAACATTGGGACGAGTTTTGAAGGCGTCGTGCATCAGGTCCAATGCGATGCGCGATGCGATTCCGGGGATCTGGACGATATAGCGTCCGAACGAGTTGCGGGACACGAAGGCGCTGACGAAACCGAACAGGGATTCACATCCGAACGTGGCCATCTCGGCCGATTTGCCGTCGATCATGACGGTCACGAGAGAGACGACCGCACTATGGGGGAAGTAGGTATGCTGGATCGTCTGCCCGGCCTCGTAGACCACATGACCCCGTTCGAACTCGACCAGTTCGAAATGCGGCTCAAGGAACGCGAAGTCCTCTTCATCCAGCGCGGCCAGGAGCCGATTGGATCGATGGGGGCTGTTCATCCGAACCTGCGCCACGGCGAACGGTCCTGTTCTGAACAGGGATCATTCTATCACAACGGGCCGCCTGAGGATGTGCAAAATGCTGCATCGGACACGGATCGGAGGCCGGCGAACGGCACTCGCCGCCCGGATGGCTCCATCATCGGCCGCGATGCACGAACGGCGCGGGCGATGCCGCCCGCACGGGGCGACCCGGGTCATTCGATCACCACGTCGGCGCTGCTGAGCAGCGAGGGCGGCACGGTGATGCCGAGAGCGGCGGCCGCCTTCAGGTTCACGAACAGCTCCACTTTCGTGACGAGCTGAACAGGAAGATCGGCAGGCTTCTCCCCGTTGAGGATTCTCCCCGCATAGACGCCGGTGCGTCGGTGCGATTGCGTGAAATCTCCGCCATAGCTCATGAGCCCGCCCGCGTTCGGGAAGTCGCGTGACTGCGTGATGGCCGGCACGCGGTAGCGGGTCGCCAGCGCTGAGAGGCGCTGGCTGCGGAACGCGAAATAGGGATCGGACGTGAACACCAGGCCGCCGACCTTGAGCCCGGCAACCGATGAGAACAGGTTTTCGAATTCCCGTTCGTCGCTGGTGCTCAGAACGTGAAGCCGCACGCTGAGAGCATCGGCCGCCGCATGGAGGTTCTTAAGCTGTGAATCGGCCGTCGGGCTGGTGGGATTGACCGCAACGGCGAACTCGGTCGCGTCGGGCAGCAGCTCATGCATGAATTCGAGCCGCTTGCGCGAGACTTCCACGCTCAGGCTCGACACCCCGGTGAGATTGCCTCCGGGTCGGGACAGGCTGTCCACGACTCCCAGCGCGACGGGGTCTCCACCCATCTCGAACACGATCGTGATCGTGCTTGTGGCCGCTTTCGCCGCCAGGGCCGCGGGAGCGCCGCCGGCCGCCACGATGACGGCGGGTTTGCGCGCCGCCAGCTCGGCGGCGAGAGCCGGCAGGAGTTTGTACTGCCCTTGCGCCCAACGATACTCGATGGCGACGTTGCGACTCTCGGAAAACCCGCTCTCGCCGAGGCCGTCGCGGAAGGCTTTGAGCCGGCTGGCGAAGGGTTCGGGCGATTCGGGGCCGAGATATCCGATCAGAGGAACCGTGAGAGGCTGAGCGCGCGCCGGAAGTGCCAGCGTTGCCGCACCGAGCGCGGAGATGAAGTCGCGGCGCCTCATCGGGTCTGCGTCCGCGCGGGCGCAACGTTTCGGACGTTCATGGGGGCACTGCGTTCAACACTCATCGCCTGCTGCCTCGACGTGTCTACGGGGCCCCACAACCCAGCGGCATGATAGACGCATTGTTTGCGTCCCGAAACCAGAGGGAATTTCCGCCTATCGTGTCGCGCAGTCAGAGCTGCGTGGCGGCATCCGGGCTGCCTGCAACCGCTTCGGGACACGCGGGCGGCTCTGCGAAAGGCACCCCATAGACGGGCATCCTCTCGTCGTAACCCTTGATCGAGCGCAGCCCTAGCGACGCGATGGCGCGCTTGTGCATCACGGCCTCGGCAACAGTGACATCCGCGAGGATCTCCCCGTCAGCCGCCGATGCGCACAGGCGCGCGGCGAGGTTCACGACACTGCCGATGGCCGTGTAGTCGAACCGGCTTTCGTACCCGATCCGCCCGACGGTCGCGGGCCCCATGGCCAACCCGATTCCGAACCCGATCCGGTGGCCGCGCCCAGTCCAGCCGACGATAAGCTCCTGGACGCTTCGCTGCATGTCCGCCGCCATGTCCACGGCCCTGAGGGCAGGGTCGTCGATCGCGACGGGAGCGTTCAGAAGCAGCATCAGGCCGTCCCCCGAAAAGCTCGTGAGCGTCGCGGCGTTCCTCGTGATGATGTGACCGAGAGCATCGTAATATTCGGACAGCACGTTCATCACCTCGTCGGGCGTCGCCTTCGCTGAGAACGCCGTGAACCCGCGCAGATCGCAGAACACCACCACCACCTCGGTGCGCCGCCCCTCGAGCACGCTGTCGTCGCCCTTGCGGTCGACGAGCTCGGCGACCTGAGGCGCCAGGAACCGCTTCAGTTTGGCGATCCGCTCCTGCCGCTCCTGGGAGACGGCGAGCTCCGCCGCCATGATGTTGAAGCTGTCCGCCAGGCGCTGGAGCTCGTCGCCCGTCCCGATATGGATGCGATGCTCGAAATGTCCGGCGCCGATCCGTTCGGTGCCCTCCTCGAGCCGCCGGATCGGATCGGTCATCCGGCTGGCCAGAACATAGGCCAGCAGGCCCGCGAAGGCGGCGCCTGCCAGCAGGAGGCCGCCGGTCCGCCACAGGGCGGCATAGATGGGTCCGAACGCCTCCGACAGCGGCTGCTCGACGACGATCGTCCAGTCGGGCCCGGGCACGGGAGCGGCTGCGGCGGCGATCGCCTTTCCCTGATCGTCCGTGCCTGTGACGACGTCCGTGCCGGCCTGCCTGATCAACTCCCTGAGCGCCCGGAACGGCGCCAGGGTGGTCTCGTCCGCTCCGCGCAGCACCAGACTGATGTCCGGATGGGCGATGAGCCGGCCGGGCCCATCGAGCAGGAACGCGGAGCCCGTCTCGCCGATCTTGATGGCCGAGATCACATCCCAGATCAGCTTCAGGTTCACCTCGGCGACGACCACTCCCACGGAGGGGCGGTTGCCGGACAGCGCGATCGTCAGGTACGGCTCGGAGTCGCGGTAGTAGCGGACCTCTCCGTACCACAGGGGGGCGGAACGGGCTCCGGCGACGGCCTCGTTCTCCGAGCGATTCGCGCGGCTCTCTGTCCGGTTCAATCCGATGCGCGAAACATACAGCCGCTCGCGCCCGGCGCCGTCGACCAGGGTGAGGCTGACGATGGCCGGCACCTGCCGCATCAGGCGCAGAGCATCGATCCGCCGGCGCTCGTCGGGCTCCTCCGTCCAGGAAAGCTGGACGAGGCCGCCGAGCTGATTGGTGATGCCCTCGAGGAAACCTTGGATCTTGACGGCTGCCGATCGCGCCTCGACCTCCAGCAACTGGTCGAGCGTCGTCCGTTGGTCGCGATAGCTGAACCAGGCTTCGCTGACGCCATTGGTCGCCAGGGGGATGACCACGGCGAGATACAGCACGAGGAAGTATTTCTGGAACAGCCCGCTGAACCTGAGGCGATGCCTGGTCATGACCGGCTGCGCCTCAGCCGGTCCCACAGGAGACGGGCAGGCAAGGCGAGGGCAGGGTGCGTGCGGTGCGTCGACACGGAAGGCAAGGCGGTCATCGAGAGCCCTCGACCCGTCATGGTCGCATGCCCTGGATTATGAAGCCGGGTCGGCCATCCCGCCAGTGCTTTGTTCTCCCGGTCCGGATGGGGCCGTCGCGACGGCGGATCGCCACTGTTGCAGGAGCGCTACACAAAAAAGAGAAAGGCAGCGTAGCTGCCCATTTGTGCTTGCTGCTTTTTGATGCACAAAGTACTTTATTGCAATGCAGCACGGTGATTGGCGTTACCGTCCTGCGCGCCCTTCTTGGGCGTTTCCTCCCTAAACTTCGGGCCGCATTCTTGCGGCCCTTTTTCTTGATGGGGGAGGTTATTCACGCTCCCCGCTTCCGGCAAGCCGAATTCTGCGGCTTCTACGTACGTCAAAAGTATAGGCTCGCGCGGAACGTCCGGAAACGGCTCCCGCCGCGCGGTCGCGATCCATCCCGGAGAGCATCGTGGTCGAGTTTTCTCCTGACGTTGCGAGAGTTTTCGACGGGGGCATTGGACAGCTCCAAAAGTGCATTCCACTTTCGGGGCCGATGCTCTAGGGATGGCCTGTAACTGGGGTTGGGGGGTTATGATGGACGGGAGCGATCAACTCGGCTCTGCCGTGACGCTCGGCATCGTTTTGGCTGTCGGCGTAGTGCTGGTCCTGCTGCTCATATGGCTTGTTCGAGCCGTCTGGCGCTGGATGATGGGAGACACGCGGTCAGCCAAAAAGGCTCAGAAGCAGGAGCCCGTAGCCGATCCGGTCAAACCGATCGGCTCGGCCGGAGTCACCGCGTCGGACCTGTTCGTCGTCCGGTCGAACCTCAATGCCATCGCCAGGCAGGTCGAGGATCTGGAGCGCAGGCTTCGTCTCGAAGGGGGGGCGCGCACGAAGGAGATGGCCGCCACTCGCGATTGATTCGGCGGACCTGTCCGATGATGGCAGCCTCGCCGGCTTCAGACAACGAACAGATCCTGATGGGTCAGAACCGTTCCCGGCTTCAGCCGCGCGAATTCGACCGGCGCCTTGGACCCGAATGCGTCGGCATCGTACGACAGGACGCCTGAGGTCCTGTCGTACAGAACGTAGTCGTTCCTGTCTTTCGCCTGGGAGCCGAGGGTGAAAAAGGCTTCCTTCAGTGGAACGGGCTGCGAGAGCGTGCCGTTGCCGAGCTTGCTGAAGATTTTGTTGTCGAGCCAGATCCTGTCCTGACCGGGCTTGAAGTCCGTGATCGTGTCGACATTGACCCCGCGACCCGTTGCGGCTGTCCCGGGTTTCGAGTCGAACACGAACACGTCCTTTCCGGCGCCGCCGGAGAGAACGTCGTTGCCCAATCCGCCGGACAGGGTGTCGTGGCCGGCTTTTCCGTGCAGCGTGTCGTTCCCCGAACCGCCCTTGATCGTCACCGCGGCGGTTTTCTGCAGGTTCGCCTTCGCGGAGACCTTGTGCGAGACCGACAGGGCGTAGAACGAGGTCTGTCCGTATCCGGTCCCTTGCGTTTCGTTCACGCCCAGATAGGCGCCGGCCTTGAAGTAGAACGTGTCCGACTGCCACACGCTGTTGATCTTGCTGACCGACTTGTAGGTCTGGCCGTCGGCCTTGACGGTCACGACGAGCTGATCGGCCTTCGCGCTGATCGTATAGGAAAAGCGTTCGTTCAGCGACACCTGCGGCTGCTTGCCCGCGGCATTGTAGAAGTAGAATTTGGTTTCGCTGTTGTTAGGGCCTGCCTGATCATTGACGAAATAGAGCCGGCCGTTCTCCCAGTTGAGACGCACCAGTTCTTCGTCCTGGCCGTGGATCTGTCCCACGACGATCCGTCCGGGCGTCCCGTTGAACTTGATCGGGGCGTGATCGATCTTCAGCGTTGCGGTCATGACGCCGCCTTTCGAAAGGCTCCATGCGGCGCGCTCCGACCCGTTCATCTCGCGCAGTTCGGATCGGGCGAACTTGGAGCCTTTCGTGGTGGCGCCCTCGACGGGCGCCATGAACGTCATCGCTCCGTCGGCAGCGGTGTGGAAATAGGTCGGATGCTCGTAAGCCGAGAGGGCCTTCACCTCCCGCGATGTGCCCTTGAAACTGCCGGCGCTGTCGACAGGCAGGCCGATCTTCCAGTCGGACAGGTCGAAATTGCTGCCTGGCGCAGCTGATGGGTTGAGAGCCATGGAGAGGATACCGATACCGAAAGCCCGCAGCTTACGGCATCAGGATGTCTCCAGCCTGTCCTTCCGTCCGAGATGGTTACCGGGACGCGGGAACGACCCTGATACTCATCCGGTCCCGTTGATGGGCCGAGGGGTGGATCGCCGCGACCCGACAGTCCGGGCGGCGCGATGCCTCGGCCCGTCGATGGCTATGGGTTGCGCGCCCAACTGGACAGAGCCGTCTCCGGGTTCCGATCGGTCGGTACGGCCAGCTGCACGGGAGCCGGGGGAGTCGCCCGGGTCATGCACTCCCTCATGTGGGACCGGCGCGCCGCCTTGATCGACTGCCGATAATCGGCGAGCGAGAAATTGTAGGTCTTGTAGTTGAGCCTCGTTTCCCGATAGCAAGCATCCCATCGCGCCTTGCCTTGTGGGCTGGAGGCCCAGTTTCCCGGCTCGGATGAGGCATCGAGAGACACGAGGGCGGTGACTGTGAACACTGCAAGCGACAACAAACGCATTCCGAACTCACGCAGTTGAACAACGATGACTTGGTGAGCAAACGGCCCACAGCCCCGTGCGTTCAGGCGACGCAAGAGAAAAAAGGGATAGGTACTACCCCGTCGGAGGCACTGCCTCGACGCCGCCCCGCAGGTGCCGCCTCTTGCACGAGCGCCCAACAGCGGATCCGTCGGGCCGGTCGCTAACTCACCGCCCGGTCGCGTCCCGTCTGCTTGGCCCGGTAAAGCGCTGCATCGGCCCGCGTCACGAGGGTTTCGGCGCTGTCGGGACTGTCCGATCCTGCCGACGCGACTCCGATGCTGGCGGTCACGAGACCGTTGATCCCGCCCGGGTGCGGGAGTGCGGCCGAGGCGAGCGTTTCCCGGACCAGCCGCGCCACCTGCAGGGCCCCGGCCTCGTCCGTGTCGGGCAGGATCAGCGCGAATTCCTCACCGCCGTAACGGGCCGCCAGGTCGTCCGGCCGCCGGGCCGCCTCCGCCAGGAGGCTGGCGAAGCGCCGGAGCGTCTCGTCTCCAGCCTGATGTCCCCGGCGGTCATTCAGCAGCTTGAAATGGTCGAGATCGAGCATCAGCAGCGACACCGGGCGTCCGGTCCGCTGACGCCGCCGCCAGGCGCGATCGAGGGCAGCATCGAAGGCGCGGCGGTTGGCCAGCCCCGTCAGGCCATCCGTTTCCGCCAGCCGCTCCAGCTCCTGGTTGCGCCGCCAAAGCTCGAGCTCGTCCATGGCGATGGAGCCGAGATCTCCCAGGGGCGCCAGGTCGAAGGCCTCCGCCGCCTCGGGTTCGCGCTTGAGGATGCAGAGCGATGCGACGGCGGCGCCCTCCTCGGTCGTGAGAGGAACCCCGGCGTAGAACCGGAAGGGGAGCTGCGGAACGACCGGATGGCCGGCAACGCGCGGATCCGTCGCAAGGTCGCCGATCACCAAGGGTTCGCCGGAGGCGATCACGAGCTGGCAGATGGATCGGTCTCGCTCGATCCAGGGCGCGACGCCATCCCCGCGGATGGATTTCATCCACTGGTACCGGTCGTCCATGAATCCGAGGAATGCAACATCGGCTCCATAGAACTGGGCCGCCAGCCGCGTGATCCGGTCGAACCGATCCTCGCGCGGCGTGTCGAGGATTCCGCAGGAATAGAGAAAGTCGAGCCGCTCTGCTTCATTGGAGGGCCGGGGAGGCACGGCAAACACGTTGGAGTTCCAGTCCGGCAACGAGGGGAGAAACCGAGAGAGGCTTTCATATCGCAGCTACCGCAAAGGTTCCACCTCTCACGCGCGCCATTCTTCCTGAGGCCGATGGGACGAAGATCCTGCGCAGATCCTGTCGGCGTTTGGGTGAATGGGCGATCGACGACGAGGAAAAGTAGCCGCGCCTGGTCCCTTTGCGTAGATTCAGGCGCGGCCCCGGCCCGTATTTGCCCCTACGGGAGCCTGTTAACTAAAAATTAACCTTGACCGGAATGCGGCTTCGCTTCGGACTTTGTGGGACGATTCTGTGAAGCCCTCCCTGTAACGAGCGGGGCCCGACAAGCCGCGCCGCGACGCAGGAGACAGGCGAACTTCCGGATTTTTGGGCAATCGGTCCCGAAAGGGGTGACGCAATTCGAGAAGAGGCCGGGCTGCCGCTCCGGCGTGCGATGTCGCAGGTGCCTGCGTTTCGGCGCCCCGGCGTCGGGCCAGACGGCAGAATTCTGCCGTGACGCCGTTCCTGAGGCAGGAGCGCCTATCGAGGAGGCGCTCCTGATGAGAGGGATCGTTTCAGCCGCCGGCCGGACATCGCCCCGACCGGAGGTGACCGCTGAGCGACAGCGTTCGCCCGTTCAGAGCAGGAACCATTTCGCAGTCGCACCCAACTGCTCGATGTGGATCACAGCTTCCGCATCCGCGTCCGCATCGGTATTCAGCGCGATGTACGTGTCGCCGCCACTGACGCTGAATCGAAGTTGCCCCGCCTCCGTGAAAGCGTCCGTGCCGATGAAGGTGAAAGCTTGGTTCCCGGATTGTCCCTCATCGGCATCGATGCTTCGCAGGTCGAGGCGATCGCCTCCGCCGTACGAAAAGTCTCCGATGTAGTCGGCATCGGCCCCAGTGGTGCCCGTGTCGGTCAGGTTGCGGAGAACGAACCTGTCAGCTCCAAGGCCACCCCAGAGGGCGTCGGTGCCGGATCCACCATTGAGCACATCATCGCCGCGATCGCCGAAGAGCACATCGGATCCGGCGTTGCCCGAGAGGGCGTCGTTGCCACGATCGCCGTCGACGAGATCCTCGCCGTCGCCTCCGCTGACGGTATCGTTGTCGTCACCCCCGGCGACGAAGTCATCGCCGGCTTGTCCGTAGACCAAGTCCCGTCCACTCTCGCCGACCAAGAAGTCGTTGCCGTCTTCGCCGAAGAGTTGGTCATTGCCCGGATTGCCGGCCGCATAATCGTCTCCCAAGCCGCCGAAGATCGTGTCGTTGCCGAACTCACCAATCAATTGATCGGCGCCGTCATCGCCGAAGATCCGGTCTCTGCCGTCGCCGCCTGCGATGAAATCGATCCCGCTTCCGCCGCTGAGAAAGTCATTTCCGTCCTGTCCATCGATGCGGTCGAAGCCATCGCCTCCGAAGATGTTGTCCCGACCCAGCAGGCCAAGGAGAATGTCATCGCCTGCCAATCCATTGATTGTGTCAGAGTTGCTGGTGCCGCCAATTCTGTCGTTTCCTGCCGTTCCGTCGAAAATGGGCATCGGTCATGGTCCTGCTGTGAAGGTTATATGGAAACGCATAACGAACAAGAAAACGATGGATAAGGGCGAGCCTGTCCAAGGCCAAGGTTATGTCATCCCGTGGTTGGCTATTCTAAGAACAGGCTCATTCTTATCGCTTCCATCAGCTATGAATTATTCGCGTAATCCTTTGTTCCTAGACAAAAAGTATTATCGCAGTGCAAAAATCATCAAACTGTTGCTTAGCAGTAGCGTCTGCATTGCTCATCAGGGCAACTAGGCCGTACGCATATTGTCAGCCGCCCGCGACTTGGCTGCGCACTGGCTTTTCATTCTGGGGCGAACGAGATCGGCTGCATCAGCGCCCGTACGGAACAGGTCGGTGTGTATTCCGCCTGGGTGACGAGGTTGCAGGCGCCGTGACCTCTTTCGCCGTCGTGGCGGTCATGGTGACCGGCAACCCCGGCGCGCAGTCGCGCGCGGGCCATTCGTCGTGATGGAGATGCTTGGCGGGGCCGGCAGGGAAGCCTGCAAAGGGCCGGTAAAAGGAGAGCGCCCGTCTTCCAGGGCGCTCCAAGTTCCGACCCGTAGGGGCAAATCAAGGCCGGTTGCCTTGCTTTAGCCGCCTCTTGCTCCCGTGTCTGTCGGGTACGCGACAGTTCCGAACAAAAGCTGTCCGTTCACGGAATTTTTCATGTGTGGAGCGGGCCGAGACGGCAAAGGCGTCAGGGACGTGATTTCGATTTCGCCACGACGATCAAGGGTTCCGGCGTGAGCACGTACGTCACGAAGCCGAACGTGATCCCGATCAACGTTCCAAGGACGATGATGAGCCTGATCTCGCGCCAGCTGGTTCCGGCATTCTCGCTGTGCTTCGTGGACATGGACGCATCCCGCAAACCGACTCCGCGTCAGTACCACGCCGCAACGGTATTGCCTATCTCCCGAAAGGGGTAGCGATCGAGGACGCTCTCCTAAGGCGTCCCAGGAGGGCGCTCTCTCTTGTGCGGGGCCGGGGCGGCCGTGGAGGGCGGCTGGGCCGAAAGGAACTTCGCGAACTCACCGAACGCGAGCCCGATCACCAGCCCAAGGATGATGACGATGGGCAGATCGTACCAAGGGCGCCCAGTGATCAACGGAATCTCCATCGACTGGCGGATCGCACGGGCGACCAGCACGGACGTAGCGCCGGGCCGCGACTCTGGAACTCTGCCAGCGGCAAGTCAATGGAACGCCGCCGCAGAAGGCTGCGCGATCCTCCCATGCAATGCCGCGGCCGCCTTTGCGACGGGTGCGAGCCCGTTCCTTCTACTGGTTCGCCGTCATGGTCGGTGAGGTCCGGCCACCGAGAGACGCCCAGGCCAAGCCCTCGTCGCCTTCGCGCTTGATGTAGGTGTAGTCGGTCTTGTGCCACGGCAGGACGGCATTGCGCTTGTTGTCGAGGATGAAGTCGCCGCGATTGGTGCGCACCATCATGACCGCGTGGCCGGCACCGTCTTCGTCGATCACGACTGTCATCCGCAGGGCCCGGTGCGGGAAGCCGGCCTCGACGAGGCGTTTGCGCTTGAGGAGCTGGTAGTCCTCGCAATCGCCGTAGCCGTCCTCGGCGAAGTCCCAGATGTCCTCAATGCCCCAATGGTCGAAATCGGACTTGGCCTTGATGGCGGCGTTGACCTGCTGGTTGACCCGGTTGAGAACCTGCCAATTCTTCGCGGTCAGCTCGATGATGGCTGGCTCGGAGAGATCGACCGTGCATTCGGACGGATTCTGCTCGCAGAAGCGGACCCAGCCCATGATCGGCTTGGCGGCTCCTACTTTGGCGACAGGTTGTGTGATGGTCGGCAGGATGCTTCCGGTCTGCGTCTGCGCCTGGGCTGCTGCGGCCGGGACGGTCAGAGCGGCGCAGACAGCGGCGAACCGGATCGTGAGCCTGGAAAATGGCCGAATGCCCAGAAGCTCGAAGAGAGATCGCCGCATTGCCCCCACCGAAATGCCGTTAAGGATTTGTTCATCAAACCTGACACGGCGCGCCGGCGGCGCTCAAGGCTAAAGTTAAGCAAAGGTTAACGGGCCGCAACGGCGCCGCTGCGCGAGCGGCCGGTCGGAACGTTACCGCACATCCGCCGTTGTCGAGGCTCGACAGCGAATCAGGAGCGGACGGCGCCATGCCTCGCGAAGTCACCGATCCCGACGGCATCATGTGGACCTGCATCCAGGCCTTCTCAGGTCTCGGCAAGGATCCGGAGAAGCAGGAGGCTGCTCGGGTCGACGGGAAAGCCGACGCCTTTCAGGTGGTCTGCACCCCTTCGGGCGGCGCACAATCCGTCAGGCTCGAACTGTCCGGCGACTGGGAGCGGAGAGCCTCCGACGACGAGCTGCTGGACCTGATCCGGACCCGGTTGGATCAAGCCCGCTGACAGCGCGACGTCCTTGTCCTTCGACGGCGCCGACCCGGGGATCACGGGTGTGACCGGGCGTGCAGGTCTAGGAGAAGCGCCCCTGAACCAAAGCGTCAGGAAGGCCTGACCGGGGGGCAGCCACGGACCGGGGGGGCCTGGCGCGGACGTCGCTTGCTCTGGAGACCGAACGCTCGGCCGCGTCGCGGCTGAGGTTCTGGGCTGCAATCACTGCCTCGACGCGGTTTCGGACGTTGAGCTTGTGCATCAGCACGGTCATGTAATGCTTGACGGTTCGCTCGGTGATGCCCAGGCCGGAGGCGATCTCCCTGTTGGTCTTGCCGTCGAGAAGAAGCCGGACGATCTGGTGTTCGCGGGCATTCAGCGTGGGGGCTGGCACGGCAGTCCTGGCCACGGAGGCGCTCCGGAGCGCGGAGTTGACCGATGCCGCGAGTGTCGGGGACACATAGGCCTCGCCGTTGGCCACGATCCTGACCGCACGGGAAAGCTCCTCTAAAGAGCAGGATTTCGAGGCGTAACCTGTTGCCCCGGCGGCGAAAGCGTCGATGGCCCGTTGCACACTGAGTTCTGCCGTGAAGACGAGAGTCTTGATGCTCGGATGCTTCAATCTGATCTCGGCGATCGTGGCGGCAGTGCTTCCTTGCTTCGACAGATCCAGGATCATCACGGCGGGCCGATGGATTTGCGCGATGCTGAGCGCGTCGCGGGACGTGCAGCCGGTAGCCACGACGTCGAAAAGACCCTGTGATCCGAGCACATGCGTAAGACCTTCGATGATGATCGGATGATCATCGACCAAGGCGAGCGAAACGAATGACATCGAAAACCCCCCGCGCAGCTTGGACTATCGGATGGGACGGACCGTCCTGGATGCGCACCCTTGAAAAGTAGCGACCGGCGAAAGGCGAGTCCCAGGGCCGAACGGGCTAGGGAGGGTTCAGAAAGACGTAATCCCATAGAGGTAACCGGGGCAGGAGCGCTCGATAGTGGACGCGGCCGCCTAGGAACGCTTTTGTTATGAAGTAACTGTATGAGAGAGCGGTCTCTTCGATGCATATAGACGGCCGCGATATTAATCTTATTGGAGTTTTATCTGCCGGAGATCTCGAAAGGAGGCGGACAGGTCTGGACTAAAGTATTGATTATTGCTGGTATGAGGTCGATTGTAAGTATTGCCGTCCCTGGTAATCTCTTACTGCTTGAGTTTGGGGCGATCGTGTCCGAGTTGGCACCGACAGCGTGGATCAGGCGGGGGAGCGTGACCCCGTCGACGTTGAGCTTGACGCGCCAGTTCGTGGTGACGGGCGGGGTCATCATGTTCGTGGCCATGATTGCGGCCGGCTTGTTCGTGTCGGAGCATGCCACGAGAACGACGATCGAGAATACCGCTTCGGCCACTGCTCTCCTGATGGACAGCTTCATCTCGCCGCTCGCCCAGCCGCTGGCGGCCGAGGAGGTTCTGCCAGATTCCACGAGAAGCGAACTGGATCGCCTGCTCGGAGGAGATCTCTTCAGGCAGCGGTTCCCGCATCTCGAGATCTGGAAGAATGGCGGTGTCGTGGCCTATTCGACCACACCGGATCTGATCGGGCGACAATTCGCACCCCCCGACGGGCTGACGACCGCATTGAAGGGTGAAATCTCCGCCCAGTACGCGAATCTGGATGCCAGCGAGCACACGGTTCGGGGATGGAACACCAAATATCTAGAAATCTACGTTCCGATCCGCGAGCACCATTCCGGCCGCGTCATTGCCGTCGCGGAGATCCATGAAAACCCCGTCGGTCTCGACCATGAGCTGCGGTGGCTGCGGCTCAAGAGCTGGGTTGCGGTTGCCTGCGCTACCGCGCTCATCATGCTTGGTCTGTTCGGGATCGTGTATCGAGGCAACAGGCTCATCCTCTCGCAGCAACGTCAACTGGGCGCGCGCCTGATCGAAATCGAGCAATCCTCGCGGCATAACCAGATCCTCAAGGAGCGCGCCGAGCGCGCCTCGGGCCGGGTTGCGGAGCTGACGGAGAACTACCTGCGCAGGATCGGCGCCGAACTGCACGACGGCCCCGCTCAGCTGATCGGTCTGGCGGCGCTCGCGGTCGAGCATGTCCGGAGAGCCAAGACGCCGGAGAGGCGCGAGGAGGAGCTTCAAGCTCTGGAAGCGGTGCTCTCGGATGCTCTTCGGGAGGTTCGGACGACGTCCAAGGGTCTGATGCTGCCTGAGATCGAACGCCTCCCGCTTCCGGAGATCGTGAAGCGGGTGGTGTCGCATCACGAGTTGCGCACCGGCACCAGCGTGACGGTTGACTGCGATGACGTTTCGCGTCCGCTCACGCACGCGCTCAAGATCTGCGCCTATCGTTTCCTGCAGGAGGGCCTCAACAATGCATTCCGGCATGCTGGCGGCAATGGTCAGGCCGTCTCCTGCCGGCTGGATGGAGCTGAATTGATCCTGGCCGTGCAGGACGATGGGCGCGACCTCGGAAGCAGCCTAGCGATTCCTGAGCCCGGCCTGGGACTGGTCGGCCTGCGCGACCGGGTCGAGAGCCTCGGCGGCGTCTTCCAAATCACACGCCGCACGGTTGGCGGAACCCGAATTGAAATGAACGTCACGATTGCGGGCGAGGGGCACGATGATTGAGCGATTGCGGGTCGCGGTAGTGGACGACCATTCGATGTTGCGGGCAGGGGTGATCCGGGCGCTCATGCTTGACGACATGATCGAGGTCGTGGGAGAGGGCGCTTCCGCGGCGGACGCGATCGAGCTGGCACGAGTGCACAGGCCTGATTTGATCCTGCTCGACATCTCGATGCCCGGAGATGGTATCGAAGCTGCCCGAACCATCAGCGACCTTCCCGCTTCACCCCAGATCGTCATGCTGACGGCATCAGAGAATGACGATGCCGTCACCCGTGCCCTCGAGGCGGGCGCCGTCGGCTATCTTCTCAAGGGGATCAACGCACCGGATCTGATCAACGCCGTGAAAACCGTGAAGACGGACGGGTCCTTCATCTCTCCGAATCTCGCCCTCCGGCTGCTGTCGAACAGGATCCGGGCCGAAGCAAGGCCGTTTTCGACCCTCTCCGAGAGCGAAGAGCGCACGCTGCGCCTCATCGCTGCAGGCCTCACGAACCGCGAAATCAGTGACAGGCTGGCCGTGACGGAAAAGACGGTCAAGTTCCACGTGGGCAACATCCTGAAGAAACTCAACGTCAGAAATCGTGTCGAGGCGGCGCTTCTCGCAAAGCAGGAATGGGGCGAGGCCTGAAGCGCCTGGCAGGCGCCACGAGGCGTGCACGATCGATTCAGGCCTTGCGTTCGAGTGCAGGCCCCTGAACCATCAGCTCGGTCGAGATCAGGTCAAGCCGGCGTCGTAGATCGTACTGCCGATGCTCAAACTCGTCCCGGAGGTCTCCCAGCTCTCGTCGGATCCGATCGAGCTCGGCTCTCAGGGGCCGACCAGGACCGTTCCGTGCGTTGCCCGGCGATGTGTGGATCTCGGACGTGTGGATCTCAACGGTCAGCGCCCGAATCTTCCGAAGCGTCTTCGGCCCGAACCCGGGAAGCGTCAGCAGGAAGAGATCAGGCAGCTGCGCGAGCTCGGACATCGACGGGCAGCGGCCATCGAACGCCTCCAAGATGCTCTCCTGGACGCGCTGGCTGAAATGTTTGATCGGAAAGAAGCCGTTCTCATGCATGTTGTCGACGCGTCCCGTGAGTGAGCGCGCAACTCTAATCAGAGTTTTTTCCTCTCGGGTGGGGTCCCATCCCAACGATCCCTCATCCTACCCATCAGGATAACGCAGTAACGCTCCCTTCGAGGGTGGGTCAGACCTTAGACCAGTGCGGTCCCTGGCCATTGGACCATGGCGACTGGACCCAAGTCGGTCATGACCTCGGACCAATGACTCAAGATTCGTTGCCCCTTCATCCGATGCGGCGTTCCAGGCCTTGCTCGACACTCTCAGTCAAGTTGCGGACCTGTGGCCAAGGGCCCCGGTCGCGGCAATGCACAGAGGAACAGCAATGTGGGCAGGGCCCACGCAAGGGGAAGCGTCATGGTCAATCTCGTCAAGCACGACCTCGAATTCATCCTGAAGCAGATCAAGATCGCCGAGCGCCATGCCGCCGGCGAGGACCTGCGCGATCTCGTGGCCGAGGCCGGAGGCCTCGATCCGAACGCGGCCACCACGCCGACCCAGGCCTTCCTGCTTCCGTACGGGCTGCGCACGGTCGACGGCAGCTACAACAACCTCGTCGAGGGACGCGAGACCTGGGGCGCCGCCGATCAGCCGTTTCCGGTGATGGCTCCGCCCCAGTACGTGAACGAGGGCGACGACCGCATGATGTTCGGCACCCCGGCCAATCCGGTGTGGCTGACGAACAACAACTATGCGCCCGGATCGTCGACGGGATCGCCGATGCTGCCGCCGGGCACCGTCGTCGACGCCGACCCGCGTCTGATCTCGAACCTCATCGCCGACCAGACGCTGAACAATCCCGCCGCCATCAGCGCGGCGTTGACCTATGCCGGGATCACGGGCGCCGCCCAGCTCACTGCCATCCAGCAGATCCAGGCGGCCCGCGCGGCGATCACACAGGCGCAGGCGGAAGCCGGAAGCGCACCGGGCGCCATCCCCGGGCTTCAGGCTGCCGTCGGCACGGCGGAGGCCGCCCTGGCACAGGCCCAGGCTACCCTCGGCCAGGCGCAGGCGCAGGCTACGACGCATCAGGCCGCGCATGCCTCGGCTGTGGCGAACCTCGCCGCCGCCCAGGCCTCGTTCAACAACGCGAAGGCCGTCTACGAGGCCATGGGCGATACGCTCGGAATCGCCAGCCTCAACCTCATCGCCGCCCAGCAGGTCATGAACCAGGGGCAGGCTGCCGCTGATGCGGCGCAAGCCCAGGTGGTGCTCTCGACTGCCGCGCTCGCCGCCGCTGAAAGCGCCGTGACCCTCGCCACGACGGCGAAGGCTGCCGCTGAGGCTACGCTTGCCGATGCGCAGGCCGACCTGATTGCGGACAACGCGGCCTACGCAACCGCCGTGAACGTGCGCGATGCCGCCCAGCAGGCACTGGATGCCGCGCAGGAGGTTCTTGACGGTCTGATCGCGAGCGGCGCTGACAATCTCGGTCCGGCCATCGCCGAGGCCGAGGCCGATGTCGCGGCTGCCGCGCAGATCCTGGTGGACAGCCAGACGGCCGTGGACGCAGCGCTCGCAAAGATCGAGGTCGCCAATGCGGCGATCGACGCGGCGGAGACCGCCGTGGCGAACGCGACGACCGCGCTCGCGGATGCGGAGGCCGCGCTTGCGCCGCTCCAAGCGAAGGCCGATGCCGATCAGGCGCTGCACGAGACGGCTCTGGCCGATCTCGAATCTGCCCAGGAGGCGCACGACGCGGCCCTGGCTCACTACAACGCGATCATTCAGGGGGGTGTGCTTCCGACGGAAATGCAGGCCTTCAACGACGCGAATGTCGCCTACCTCGCCGCACAGGAAGACCTGCAGCTGAAACAGGATGCGGAAGTTGCCGCTCGAACGACGGCTGATGCCTCCGCTGATGCTGCCGATGCAGCCCAGGCGATCGTCGACGCCGCAAACACCACCCTGACCGGCGCCAACACGGCCTTGACCTCAGCCCAGGCGCAGCTGGCGGCCGACGAATCCGCCTATCAGCTGGCCGTGAACGCACGCGATCTCGCCCAGACAGCGCTGCAGGAGGCACAGGCCGTGCTGGATGGCCTCAACGAGCAGAGCGACGCCTACGCTCAAGCACTCGCCGACGTTGCTGCCGCCCAGCAGATTCTCGACGACAGCCAGGCTGCGGTCGATGCAGCCTTCGCGCAGGTCGGCCTCTCCACCGCGGCGGTCGAGACTGCCGAGGGCGACGTGGCAGCGGCAACCGCCACCCTGGCGAACGCCGAGGCTGCCGTCACAGCGGCGCAGCAGCAGCTGACCGCCCACCAGCAGGCGCACCAAGCCGCGGTTGCGGCGCTCGCCAACGCGGAGGACGCTCTGAATGACGCGCAGGCGGTGTACGACTTCATGAGCGCGCAGCTCGTGGAAGCGAATGCCGACTACGCGGCCGCCCAGCAGGCCCTGACGGCGAGCCAGGCCGCCGAGGCCGAGGCCCGCGCGGCCGCGGACGAATCGGTTGCGGCGGTCAGCACCGCGCAGACCGGCGTGGCGACGGCCACGACGGCACTGACCACGGCCGAGGCCGCCCTTGCCGACGCGCAGGGAGCCGCTCAGGGCGTCACGGTGGCGCAGACGGCGCTGTCCAATCTCCTGTCCCAGCTGGGCATACAGATGGACGGCACCACCGTTCTGATCCCGAACGTCTCGCCCGACATCGGCGACTCGGCCCCCTACAACTCGCTGTTCACCCTGTTCGGCCAGTTCTTCGATCACGGCCTCGACCTGATCGCCAAGGGCGGCAGCGGAACGGTCTATATCCCCTTGTCTCCGGATGATCCGCTCTACAACCCGGCGACGCCTCACACGAACTTCATGGTGCTGACCCGCGCGGCCACGCCGGACGGCGAGAACACGAACCTGACCACCCCGTGGGTCGACCAGAACCAGACCTACACGTCGCATGCCTCGCATCAGGTCTTCCTGCGCGAGTACACCACGGGTCCCGACGGCAAGACGGTCGCCACCGGCAAGCTGCTCGACGGCGACCGGGGCCTCGCCACCTGGGCGGACGTCAAGGAGCAGGCCCGAATCATGCTCGGCATCGACCTGACCGACGCCAATGTCACCAACGTCCCGCTGCTGCGCACGGACCCCTACGGCAACTTCATCCCGCATCCGCAGACCGGCTTCGCGCAGGTGATCGTCGGGATCGGTGCAGACGGAGTCCCGAACACCTCCGACGACATCGTGGTCTCGGGCACGCCGGGTTCTCCGGTGAGCCTCGCGAACGCGGTTCTCACCGGCCATGCCTTCCTCGACGACATCGCCCACGCGGCGGTGCCTGTCCTTGTCGGCGGGGCCCTCCAGAAGGACGGTGACGCCGGCGTCGGCTACGCCAATGCCGATGGCTCCACGACCAACCTCGTCAACTCGCGCGGTTCGAACACCGCCTACGACAACGAGTTGCTCGACGCCCACTACATCACGGGTGACGGCCGCGGCAACGAGAACGTCGGCCTGACCACGATCCACCACGTCTTCCACTCGGAGCACAACCACCTCGTCGACCAGGTCAAATCCCTGGCGCTCTCGAGCGGCGATCTCACCTTCCTGAACGAGTGGCTGCTCGTTCCGGTCACGACGGTCCCGACCACCGAGGCTGGCAAGGCTGCGCTGAAATGGGACGGCGAGCGCCTGTTCCAGGCCGCCCGCTTCACCAACGAGATGGAGTACCAGCACCTCGTCTTCGAGGAATTCGCCCGCAAGATGCAGCCCGATGTGGACGCCTTCGTGTTCGAGCCGTCGGTCGACATCAACCCGGCAATCTTCGCGGAGTTCGCCCAGGCCGTGTACCGCTTCGGTCACTCGATGCTCAATGAGACCATCGACACGATCTCGGTCAACGGCCAGCAGGTGTCGATGAAGCTGTTCGACGGCTTCCTCAACCCGCTCGCCTTCGGGGCGACCGACTCGAGCGGCAACGTGGTGGTGGACCATGAGCAGGCCGCCGGCGCGATCATCCGCGGCATGTCCCGCCAGCATGGCAATGAGATCGACGAGTTCATCACCCACGTGCTGCGCAACCAGCTCGTCGGCATCCCGCTCGATCTCGCGGCGCTCAACATCGCCCGTGGCCGTGACCTCGGCCTGCCGACCCTCAACGAGGCGCGCGCGCAGTTCTACCAGATGGCCGGCCAGGACTCCCAGCTCAAGCCTTACGTGAGCTGGACCGACTTCGCCCTCAACCTCCAGAACTCCCTGTCGATCGTCAACTTCATCGCGGCCTACGGCAAGCACCCGCTGATCGAGGCGGCGACCACCATGGAGGCGAAGCGGGCCGCCGCGACCCTGCTGGTGTTCGGCGGAACCGGCGAACCGGCCGATCGGCTCGCGTTCCTCAACGGCACGGGGGCATGGAACGCCGAGAACTCGGGCCTCAACGACATCGATCTCTGGATGGGCGGTCTCGCCGAGAAGAAGATGGACTTCGGCGGCATGCTGGGCTCCACCTTCGCGTTCGTCTTCGAGGCGCAGCTGGAGGCTCTCCAGGATGCCGACCGGTTCTACTACCTGTCGCGTGTTCAGGGCCTCAACCTCCTGAACGAGCTCGAGAACAACTCGATGACCGACATCATCATGCGCAACACCGACCTCGGCGACGAGGGCCGGACCGCGCTCCCGGGCAACATCTTCTCCACGCCCGACCACACGCTCGAGATCATCAAGTCGAAGCAGATCGGAGCGGACCCAATCTGGGACGACCCGGTTCTCCAGGCACTCTCGCCGCTGGTGGTGCGCAAGGATCTCGACGGTGACGGCGACGACGACGTTCTGATCTACCACGGCGGCGACCACGTGGTCATGGGCGGCTCGTCCGAAGCCGATCTGATCGTGGCCGGCGAAGGTGACGACACGGTCTGGGGCTATGAAGGCAACGACACCATCGAGGCCGGCTACGGGGTCGACATCATCCATGGCGGCGACGGCGACGACATCATCACCAACGCCGGCACCGACATCGGCGCGACCGACTTCCTGCATGGCGAGGGCGGCAACGACGTTATCCAGGGCGGCAGCGGGCTCGCGCTGATCTTCGGCAACCAGGGCCAGGACTTCATCATCACCGGGCCTGACGGAAAGGAGGCCTTCGGAGGCACAGGCAACGACTTCATCCTCGGCGGCGACGGCGGCGATGCCCTGCTCGGCAACGAGGGTGACGACTGGCTCGAGGGCGGACCGCGCTTCGACAGCCTGTCGGGTGAGAACTCGGAGCTGTTCTTCAACTCCACCATTATCGGACACGATGTTCTCAACGGCGGCGCCAGCGATACCGACTACGATGGCGAGTCCGGCGATGACATCATGTTCCAGGCAGAGGGTATCCAGCGCAACAATGGCATGGCCGGCTTCGACTGGGCCATTCACAAGGGCGATAACGTCGCGGCGAATTCCGACCTCGGCATCCCGCTCTTCGACAACCAGGAGGCATTCATCCTCCGCGACCGTTTCGACCTCGTCGAGGGTCTGTCCGGATGGAAGCACAATGACATCCTGACCGGTCGCGTTGCGGCGGTGAATACCAGAGCGGAGGCCACGGGTACGGCCGCCATCCCGGGTCCGAACTCTCCGCTCGAATCGTTCTCGAACGACCTGCTGCAGAAGAACGTCTCGCTCATCAATGGTCTTGCCGAACTGGTGGCGCACCGCACCCGCATCCCGGTGGTGGACGCCCAGGGCAACCCGGTCCTCGATAAGGATGGAAACCCCGAGCTGATCGTGCTCGACACCTCGCAGGCCGCGGACATCATCCTCGGCGGCGGCGGCAGCGACACCATCAAGGGCTTCGCCGGGGACGACATCATCGACGGTGACAAGTGGCTCAACGTACGGATCCGGATCGTCAAGGACGGCGTGGCCTACACGGCGGACGGCATGACCGGCAAGGTCTACCTGGAATCCCAGTACGCCTACGGCGCTCCTGTGGCCAATGCCGCGGCCCAGTTCGGCGGCAAGACCCTGGACGCCCTGATGCTCAGCGCGACCCTGAACCCGGGTCAGCTCAGCATCGTCCGCGAGATCGTCGACGGCGATCTGAACAACACGGCGACCGACGTGGCGGTGTACGGCGACCTGCGGGCCAACTACACCATCACGAGCAATGCCGATGGCAGCATCACCGTTCAGCACGTGACCGTGACGGTCGAGACCGATCCGACCACGGGCAACAACCGGGCCTCGGACGGGACGGACCGCCTGTTCAACATCGAGAAGCTGCGCTTCGCCGACGGCGAGGTGAGCGTGACCCCGCCGAAGCTGACTCTCCACGCCTTCGATCCCGGCGGCAACTTCGCCGATACCTTCAATTCCGGATCCTATGCCCGGAACGATGGTAGCCGCGCTTGGACAGGCAACTGGGTCGAGACCAGTGATGACGGCAGCGCGACCTCGACCAACGGGCAAATCCAGATCAACAACGGCGCCCTGCGGCTCGACCAGGGTGACGGTGCCAGCATCCAGCGCGGTCTCAACCTTGCGGGTGTCGCCTCGGCCCGGCTGACCTACTCGGTCGCCGAGCAGGGTCTGGACAACGGCGAGCAGGTCGAGGTCTATTTCTCGAAGGATGGCTCGACCTGGACGTTGGTCGAAACCATCACCGGGAACACCAACGGCGGGAATCGGGGCTTCGACATCACCGGTCCATTCACGGCCGGCGCGGCCATCCGGTTCGTGGCGTCGGACATCAACGCGAACAACGAGTTCGTCAACATCGACAACCTGTCGGTCAGCGTCATGCTCCCGGCGGCCACTCCGACCGTTAATCATGCGGCGTCCTTCACCGAAGGCGGCGCGGCCGTGGCGATCGCGAACAATCCGGGCATCGTCGACGACGCTGCCCAGATGGTGTCGGCCCGGATCGTGCTCACCAACGCCCAGACCGGGGACGACCTCGACGTCGGCACGCTGCCTGCGGGGATTTCGGCGAACGTGGACACATCGGTGGCCGGCAGGATCACCGTGAACCTGACGGGCACAGCCTCGCTGGCTGCCTACCAGCGGGCCATCCAGGCGGTGACATTCGACAACAACTCGAACAATCCCGTGGCGGGCAGCCGCGTGATCCAGGTGACGGTGAACGACGGTCTCTTAGACAGCAACGTCGCCACGACCACGGTCAACGTGGTTGCGGTCAACGATCCGGTCAACGCGAACAACGACACCATTATTACGAACATCGTGAACGGTCCGATCGTGGTTCCGGAATGGGTCCTCCTGTCGAACGACACCGATCCGGACGGTCCGGCTCTGGATATCACGGGTCTGAGCAATGCGAACGGCCTCGGCAGCCTGTCGCTGACGACCAATCCCGGTTCCGTGACCTTCACGGACACCGGTAACGCGGGTGGATCATTCACCTACACGGTCAGCGACGGCGGCAGCCCGGTCCGCACCGATACGGCCAACGTCACGGTCACCCGCGACGCGAGCCCGATCGAGGGCACGGCAGGAAACAACATCCTGATCGGGGACGGCACCGCCAGCATCTTCGACGGCGGTACGGGCAACGACACGATCCTGGCGGGTGGCGGCAACGACACCATCGTGTGGAACGCGACGTCCACCACGATCTTCGGCGTCACATTCGAGACGTCGCAGGACGGGCGCGACTTCGTCGACGGCGGTGATGGTGTCGACACCTTCGACGTGAACGGGAACGCCCTGTCCGAGACGTTCCGGGTCTATTCCCGCGATGCTGCGGTCGCGGCGAACATCCTCGACCTCAAGGCGACGACGGAGATCGTGATCACCCGCACGGTGAACGGCAACACCTCGGTCATGGCGGAACTCGACAATATCGAGGAGATCATCATCGGGACCCGCGAGGTTACGGTGCCGGGCGGTCCGGTCGGCGGCAATGCCGGCGGAAACGACACGGTCCAGATCATCGGCAACTTCACGGGAACCAGCCTGGCGCTCAACACCATTACGGTGAACGGAACGGGCGATGACGACACCATCGACATCTCGCAGCTCACCTCGGCGCACCGGATCGTGTTCCGCTCCCACGGCGGCAACGACACCATCGTGGGCACGCTGCGGGAGCAGGATGTGATCGAGCTCGAACCCGGCCGCAAGGCGGACGAGTACGAGTGGGAGGAGCACGAGGACGGGACGACCACGATCACGTCGGGCGTCCACCGGGTGACTTTCCGGTGCGAGGCGGGACGTAAGCCCACCCTGGCCGAGACCTCGGTGACGGCGGACCCGGGAACTCCGGTGCAGCCCGAGACGCCGGCCAACCCGGAAAACCCGACGCAGCCCGAGGCTCCGACCCAGCCTCAGCCGCCGGTGGATCCGGTCATCCCGAGCGACCCGATCCCGGCCTCTCCTGCTCAACCCGAGGCGCCTGCCAACCTCGTCCTCAAGGGCGGCTCGCGCAGCGAGACACTCCGGGGCGGCGAAGGCGACGACCGGGTGGAGGGTGGTCGCGGCCACGACAGGCTCTACGGCGGTGACGGTCGCGACAAGCTCCACGGCGGCGACGGCAATGACCGTCTCGACGGCGGCGCCGGCATCGACCGGATGGAAGGCGGCAGAGGCAACGACGTCTACGTCGTCGACCATGGCGGCGACCGGGTGATCGAGCGCAGCGGTCAGGGTGTCGATACCGTCAGGAGCAGCGTGTCCTACTCGCTCAACGGCACCCACGTGGAGAAGCTGGTCCTGACCGGAACGGCCGACGTCAACGGCACGGGCAATCGTCTCGACAACACCCTGACGGGCAATGCCGGCGACAACGTCCTGAAGGGCGGAGCAGGCCACGACGTGCTCAGGGGCATGACGGGCGACGACATGCTCCTCGGCGGCTCGGGCCGCGACAAGCTCTCCGGAGGCGCCGGAAACGACGTGCTCCGGGGCGGGTCGGGCGACGACAGGCTGACCGGCGGCTCGGGCCAGGACACCTTCGTGTTCGAGCGGGGCGGCGGCCGCGACGTGGTCACCGACTTCCGCGCTGACCACGACAGGATCGACGCGAGCCGGCTCTCCGGGGTGGACAAACTGTCGGACCTGCACCTGACCCAGGTCGGCCATGACACCGTGATCGACCACGGCTCCGACATCCTGGTCCTGAAAGGCGTCACCGCATCCGATCTCGACAACAGCGACTTCATCTTCTGATGAGGTTGACCTGAGATCGCGATGGCCCCGCCGGGAGAATTTCCCCCAATCCTCCCGGCGGGAACCTGAACCCGGATGTCGCCGACCCCCTGGCGGCATCCGGTTTCATCCTTCTTCTCTTCTGAGGAAACGGCCATGTCCCTTTCATCCGCCAAAAGCCGCATCAACCTGATGGCTTCCTGCCGTGGCGCCCTGCTGGGGATCGCCCTTCTCAGCGGCCTGATCAACATTCTCTATCTCTCCGGGTCCCTCTACATGATGGAGGTCTACGACCGGGTCCTGCCGAGCCGAAGCATCCCGACGCTGCTCGGGCTGTCGGCCATCATCCTGGCCCTGTTCCTGTTCCAGGGACTGTTCGACATGCTCCGCGGCCGCATCTTCGCCCGCCTCGGCGCAGCCGTTGACGAGGATCTAAGCCAGCGCGTCTTTCGCGGTCAGGTCTTGGCCCCCCTGCGGGACAAGGGTGAAGGGGATGTCCAGCAGCCGCTGCGTGACCTCGATCAGATTCGCGCTTTCCTTGCTGGAGGCGGTCCCTCGGCCCTGTTCGACCTGCCGTGGATCCCGCTCTACCTCTTCATCTGCTTCGCGTTCCATCCGCTGCTCGGCTGGGTCACGGTGGGAGGTGCGTCTGTTCTGGTGGCGATCACGGTCATGACGGATGTGCTGACCCGCAAGGCCACGAAGGCAGCTGTCGGCGCGGCCTCCTTGCGCAACGGCATCGGGGACGGTGCGCGCCGCAACGCCGAGGTGGTGCAGGCGATGGGCATGGCCGGTCGGCTCGGACTGATGTGGGGGCAGGCGAACGCCCAGTATCTGGCCCACCAGCAGACCGCCTCGGACGTCTCCGGCGGGTTCGGGGCCTTCTCGAAGGTGATGCGCATGGCCCTGCAATCGGGCGTGCTCGGTGTCGGCGCCTATCTCGTCATCAACAACCAAGCGACGGGCGGCATCATGATCGCCTCGTCGATCCTGGTCTCGCGTGCGCTGGCACCGGTCGAACTCGCGATCGCGAACTGGAAGGGCTTCGTGTCGGCCCGCCAGGGCTGGTCGCGGCTGCGCGTCGCCCTTGCGGACGACCGCACGCAGACGCGGCCGCTCGCGCTCCCGGCGCCCCGCGCCTCGCTGTCAGTGGAGAACGCGGGATCGGGTGCGCCCAAGGGGCAGCGCTTCGCCGTGCAGGATGTTTCGTTCGAATTGAAGGCCGGCATGGGCCTTGGGATCATCGGTCCGAGCGCCTCCGGCAAGTCCTCGCTCGCCCGCATGCTGGTTGGCGTGTGGCCGGCCTGGCGCGGGAAGGTGCGCCTCGACGGGGCCGCGCTCGAGCAGTGGCTGGCGGAGGACCTCGGCCAGCACATCGGCTACCTGCCGCAGGACGTCGAGCTGTTCGCCGGAACGGTAGCCCAGAACATCGCGCGCTTCCAGGCCGACCCGAAGCCGGAGGACGTGGTGCGCGCGGCCCAGGATGCCAATGTGCACGAGATGATCCTGCGCCTGCCGCAAGGATATGAGACACAGGTCGGGGAGGGCGGAGCCGCGCTCTCCGGCGGGCAGCGCCAGCGCATCGGCCTGGCCCGGGCGCTCTACGGCGACCCGTTCCTCGTGGTCCTCGACGAGCCGAACTCCAATCTCGACAATGACGGCGAGCACGCTCTGACCCGGGCGATCCAGGGGGTGCGCGAACGGGGCGGGATCGTCGTGGTCATCGCGCACCGCCCCAGCGCCCTTGCTGGCGTCGACCACATCCTCGTGCTCGATGAGGGCATGGTGCGAAAGTTCGGCCCCAAGGAGGAGGTTCTCAGCAGCGTCCTGCGTCCGGTTCCGACCGGCGCCGTCCACCAACCCAACGCGGCCAGGTCCGCGTGAACCCTGGGAGCAGCGTCATGAGCAGCACCATGAATTCGACGGCCCGCCGGTCCATCCGTCATCATACCAGGCTCGCACTGGGAGGTGTCGCCCTCCTGGTCGGCGGTCTGGGCGGCTGGGCCTGGACGACCGAACTGTCCGGAGCCGTCGTGGCCCCCGGCACCGTGGTCGTGGACAGCCATGTGAAGAAGGTCCAGCACCCGACCGGCGGTGTGGTCGGCGAGATTCTGGCTCGCGATGGAGACCGGGTCCGGGCCGGGGACGTGGTCATCCGTCTCGACGAAACGGTGGCGCGCGCGAACCTCGCGATGGTCGCCAAGAGCATCGACGAGATGGTCGCCCGCAAGGCCCGGCTCGAGGCCGAGCGGGACGGGGCCGAGGCGGTCCGCTTCTCGGAGGATCTCGTCTCGCGCGCCCATCAGCCAGACGTGGCCGACCTGATGAGCGGTGAACGACGGCTGTTCGACAGCCGGCGCGAGGCGCGCGCAGGCCAGAGGTCGCAGCTGCGGGAGCGGGTCGCGCAGCTGGCCGAACAGATCGACGGCACCAAGCTGCAGGCTTCGGCCAAGGCGGACGAGATCGACCTGATCGCATCCGAGCTGACCGGCGTCCAGGAATTGTGGAAGAAGAACTTGGTGCCGATCACCCGCGTGACCTCACTCAAGCGTGAGGAGACGCGGCTGCGTGGCGAGCGCGGGCAGTTGATCTCGACGGTGGCGCAGGCCAAGGGAAAGATCAGCGAGACCGAGCTCCAGATCCTGCAGATCGACCAGGACCTGCGCAGCGAGGTCTCCACGGAACTGCGGGAGGTGCAGGCCAAGATCGCCGAGTTCGTGGAGCGCAAGGTTGCGGCCGAGGATCAGCTGAAGCGCATCGACATCCGCGCACCTCAGAACGGCATCGTGCACCAACTGGCCGTGCACACGGTGGGCGGCGTGATCGGCCCTGGCGACACCCTGATGCTCGTGATGCCGGAGGGCGACGAACTGTCGATCGAGGTCAAGGTCGCCCCGCAGGACATCGATCAGCTCCGGCAGGGGCTCGACACGGTGCTCCGGCTGTCGGCCTTCAACCAGCGCACGACGCCGGAGATCAAGGGGCATGTCACGAGGATTGCCGCCGACCTGGTGACGGACGAGCGCAGTGGGATCTCCCACTACCCGGTCAGGATCGCGATCCCGGACACCGAGTACGAGCGCCTCGGAACGGCGAAGCTCCTGCCGGGCATGCCTGTCGAAGGATTCATCCAGACGGGCTACCGCACGGTCTTCTCCTATCTCACCAAACCCCTGGCCGATAATCTCCAACGAGCCTTCCGGGAGGAGTGATCCTCGAAGGCACGGCTCGGAAGACTCCGTTCCGGCGTCGGGGCAACCCGACGCCTCGCGCTCAAGGCCGCCGGGATCTGCCGAGACGGTCGGGCGGCATCGATGACGATGCCGCTTGATCAGGGGCGGGCGAGACCGCCTCCCACAACAACATCGGGAGACACACGATGGACGAGGGCGGCACTGGGGACGTCGGGCTTGGCGTGGGACGATTGGACACGACGCCCTTCGTCCAGCTCCTTCAGCTTCAGATCAGAATGAACATGCTGGAGGACAAGCTCAATGGTCTTGAGCGTTCCCTCAACCTGATCAAGCTCGGAGGAACGTTCATCCTGCTGATCGTGTCCTGCGATTACCTGAACGACTTGGGCTGGTTCGGGACGGGGGGCAGGGGCGCGCCTGTTGAATGGACTGCGGCAGCCTCCATTCGAACGCCGTCCCACGCAGCAGGCGCGGCGAATTCCGACCGTGAGACAGGATCAGGCGGGCTCCCAGAGAAATCACGCCCATTCGGGCCCAACTTGCCAGGCACGTAGGGCTCCCTTATGGTCGCGGAGTGACTTGGACCGGAAAATCCAAGTAGAAGACCGAAAATCAGCCCGGAACTCCCGCTCTTCGGATGCCCTCGTTCCCTTCAGATCCCGACGACGAAACGCTGCGGAGTATTATGGAGGCGCTTGCGGACGCCGGCCAGGCCGTGTCCATCTACGATGACGAGGACAACCTCCGCTATGCCAACGCGACTTACCGGGGCATGTTCCTGAAGGGCTACGAGGGTCCTTTCACCTTCACCGACATCCTCCGGTACGGTGCCGTGAACGGACTTGGCGTCAGGATCGACGATGGCGACGTGGAGGCTCTGATCGCCAGGACGTTGCCCCGACGCAGGTCCTCGCGCCGGAAGTCGTTCGAGACGGATCTCCTCGACGGCCGCTGGTTCTGGATCGAGCACACGGTGCTTCCGAACGGGTGGGTCATGACGGTGGGGACCGATGTGTCCGCCCTGAAACATAGCGAGAAGTCCCTGCGCCAAGCCCACGAGGCGGCTCTCCTGGCCTCCAGGACGGATCTGCTCACCGGCCTGCCGAACCGGCGCTACATTCTCGAACTTCTTGACGAGGCGCTTTCGGCCGGCAGGCTCTCCGGCGCCGGCCTGTGCGCCGCGATCATCGACATCGATCAGTTCAAGCAAGTCAACGACACCTATGGCCACGAAGCCGGCGACGCCGTTCTCCGCCACTTCGCGCAGGTCTTCCGCGAGAAGCTTCGGCCCGGAGATTATCTCGGACGGATCGGCGGCGAGGAATTCCTGCTGCTGGTGTCGGACGCCCGCCTCAACGATGCCGCCCGGCTTCTCGACGGGATCAGGTCGGGCTTCGCGCCGGCCATGCTGCCCGATCAGGCGACACGCCGGCCCGTCGCCTTCAGCGCCGGCCTAACCGAGGCCCTGCCGCACGACGATAGAAGCACGATCCTCTATCGGGCTGACCGGGCCGTTTATGCCGCAAAGGCGGAAGGACGGAACTGCACGCGGATCGGCCTGGAGGCCGGAACCCTTGCCCCACCCTCGGCCGACCCGCAAGCCCGGGATCGATGACCGGACGGCATGCGACCGGCCCGATCGCCGTCACTGCGCTCCTGCAACAGCCAGAACCGTCTTCTTCACGCCGTGATTGCTTTCCGGCTCCGTGTCGATCCGTTCGTCGAGTGAGTGCGCGCGCGCTGACGCGCCGACCCGAGGGATCGTCAGGGACGGGATGCCGAGGCTCATCGGCATGTTGGAATCCGTCGATCCGCGTTCGTAGGTCCGCTTGCTGCCTTCCGCCGCGAACGATGCCGTGATCAGCCGCATGACGCACTTGACGGTTTCGGCGTTGGCGGGAGCAACGTCCTGCGCCAGGACAGGAACTCCGGTCAGCGTTCCGACCGTAAGGTTGGATAGGTTGCTCTCGACATGGCATACGTGAAACGTTCCTCTTTCGTATGAGCCGCGATTTACGCAGACGCCTCCATCATGATCAGCGTGGGTCAACAGGGAGGGCGGCGTCCAGGAGCCGCCGCCCGCTGCATCATGAACTCGCGTAAGAGACTTGCGGAGCCAGGAGGTGCCTCAGTTCTTCGGCTTCTCCAGCACCGGGAACTTGATCCCCAGCTGATCGAGATACGTCGCGTGCTTGGACGGGTCGTAGTAGTACTTCTTCATCTCGGGCCGGTAGCGCGCCATGACGTCCGCGTTGATCTGCACCTGAGGCTTGTCCTCCGCTGAGATCATCGAGACGTATTTCTGGTTCTTCTGCTGCTCGCTGGTGAAGTAGTCCTTGGCCTGCACCAGAAGCTCCGGCCGCGACAGCAGGTCGATGCCCGTCATGGCAATCACCTTCGCACCGGCGACGACCCCCTTATGGGCGATCGGGGTTGCCATGGACATGGCGTTCGACCAGTGATGTCCCGGCAGGTTCGGGATGTTCGCCGGATAATTCAGCGTGATCGTCGGCACGGTCCAGGAGATGTCGCCGATATCGTCCGAACCGCCGCTCTCCGGCTTGTCGGCCGGGGGCTCGAACTTCTTCACCGTGGTGGCGAGCCCTTCCTCCTTGCCCTTGACCGTGCGCTGCACCGCCCTGGCGAAGGCCTGCTCGTCCTCCGTCCATTGGGGCATGCCGACCTGCTGGATGTTGGCGTAGGCGGCCTCCGCGATCGGCTTGTTGAAGTGGCGGGGCGCGGCCGTGCCGATGACCTGCCGCGTCACGGTGGTGTCCGTCATTTTCGCCGCGGCTTCCGAAATGGTGTTGGCGATCTCGAAGTTCTTGCGGATGTTCTCGAAGTCCTGCTCGCGGATGAAGTACCAGACGCTGGCCACCGACGGGACGACATTCGGCTGATCGCCACCGTCGGGAATCACGTAGTGGGACCTCTGCTCTGGCCGCAAATGCTCCCGGCGCATGTTCCACGCGACATTCATGAGCTCGACCCCGTCGAGAGCGCTGCGACCGCGCCATGGCGCCTGTGCCGAGTGGGCCGACTCGCCGCTGAACTTGTACTCGACCGACACCATTCCGGTGCCGTTCGCCTGTCCCCAGGCGGTCTGAAGGTTGTTGCCGACATGGGTGAAGAGCACCGCATCGACCCCGTTGAACACGCCGTCGCGAACCATGTAGGCCTTGCCGCCGAGAAGCTCCTCGGCGACGCCCGGCCAGAGCATGATCGTTCCAGGGATCTTCTCCCGCTCCATGATGTCCTTCAGCGCGAGCGCCGCGACCACGTTGAGCGCCTGGCCGGAATTGTGACCCTCGCCGTGCCCCGGCGCTCCTTCGATCATGGGCTCGCGGTATGCGACGCCCGGTTTCTGAGACGCCTTCGGAATACAGTCGATATCGCTGCCGAGCGCGATCACGGGACCTCCCGAGCCCCATGTCGCGACCCAGCCGGTGGGAAGGCCCGCCACATCTCGTTTGATGGTGAAGCCGTTCTTCTCGAGTATCTCCGTGATGTACTTAGAGGTTTCGAACTCTTGGAACGCGAGTTCACCGAAGCTGAAGATGGAATCGTTCATCTCCTGAGCGAGCTTGGCTCGTGACTCGACGCCTTGGATCGCCTGCTTCTTCAACTCTGCGATACGTTCGACGACAGCGGCGCTCGGCCCCGCCGTTTGGGCCATGACGGGCGCTGCTGTCGTGAGAAGGGCCGTGAGCAAGACACTGGGTAGCAAACGATGCTTCATGAAATCCTCCCGAGTCTTCGGATGGGGCAGGCAAATCAGGCCCCGCGGGGATCATCCGATCAGATCGGGAGCGTCTCAGCGTCACTGCTGTTGGTAACCCAGCCATAGAATAATGACATGGCTTAACATGGAACTTTTCTGGAATTCCCGTGTAGCGATCAATGTTGCGGAGCAACATCGCAGAAATCCGTTCGCGCTCTACGATGCCCGACTGGTCAACAATGCAGAGCGCAGCATGATTTCTTCATCTTGTTTAAAGTCGACGATCTTCGTCTGCACATGGTTTCCGTCGCACAGCGGAGAACCAACGCCTTACAGTCGGGAGAGCCGGGGAGGGGACTATTTAACGTAGCTCTTGCAGCCACGCTGAAACCCATCGCTGGATCAGCGGTTCACCTCATTAACACATGTTACTCGGGAGCAATTCGTGCCCGGAAACGACACCAAGATATCAGAACCCGAGGAGTGAGCCGATGTCCCACGACGCTGAAGGCGACGCGCGTCTGCCCCATGTCAACGACCTTCATCCACACGTCGCCGCCTTGATCATCGGGCGGGGCTACACCGAGACCTACCGGGATGTGCTCGATGCCCCGATCCCGGACGCGCTCGTCTCAATCCTGCGCCAGATGGAAACCAGCGAGGCTGATCATGACCGCTCTACAGCCTGAACCTCATCTCGCATTGATTGTCGAGGATGATCCTGACGTCCGGGCTCTCGCGGCCGTGCTGCTGGATGAGACACCCCTTGATGTTGTAGAGGTCGAAAGCGCAGAGGCAGCCCTGCAATGCCTCCAGGAGCGTGGCGGCGAGGTGGCGATGATGTTCGCCGATGTGCGCCTGCCGGGAGAGATGGACGGCGTTCAACTCGCCAGGGCCACATGCAAGCTCTGGCCGACGATCCGGATCGTGCTCACCTCCGGTGATCCGGATGCACAGGAGAATGATCTGCCGGATTGTGTGACCTTCATGCCCAAGCCGTGGCGTGGCCTTGATGTGCTGGTCCAAGCGGAAAAGGCTATCAACGACCCCCAGCCACCGGTGACGTGACGCGGCCACGTTCTAACCAGCGGGACGGAGAGGGCACCGGCCATGGTGGTGGTCCCTTCTCATCCCGACTGCGGATCAGCGCCGGTTGAGAGGATCGGCAGGAGAAGCCCGGCCTGAAGGCCGGGCTTCTGCATGTCTCGTCAGAGCTTGCGGTCGCCGGGCAGGCCGGTGGTGCCGGTGCCACGGATGTTGCGGTCGTCCTCTACGTCGACCTCGGTCTTGCGCACGGTGTCGGAAACCGTCTCGGTGCGCTGCTCTGCCTCCTTGCGCACGACGACCTCCTCGACCACGCGCGCCTCCTTCGAGACGACGGCCTCTTCCCCGCGTTCCTCGACCTCGATCGTGCGCTCCTGGAACAGGTCGCCACCGCTGGCTCCGGCCTGAGTCGTGCCCGAGACCGGGCGGCGCTCCACGTCGACGCGCTCCTCGCGCAGGGTGACCTGCTCCTGCACGGGCCGCTCGATCACGCGCGAGTGCAGGCGGACGCGGCCGCGGTTCACCTCACGCTTGCCGACGTGCAACTCCTCCTCGGCAACCGGGATCACCTCGTCCATCTCCCGCCCGGCGGACGCGGCGCGGTCCGTCAGCCCGGTGGTGGATACCGCAGAGGTCGTGCCCGTCGTCGAGGCGCCGGCTCCGGTCCAGCCTTCAGAGCGCCAAGTGGTCTCGCGCTCGTCGAAATCCACCGTGCCCTCATCGTCGAGAATGTCGACGATCCGCTCCACCTCGGCCTCAGAGGCGCGCACCGTCACCAGGGCGCCGCCGCGCCGGATGCCCTCGGCATAGGCATGAGCGTCGTTCTCGTCGACACCGGCATCGACCAGCGCACCCGCGATGCCGCCCACGGCTGCCCCGGCTCCGGCGCCCACCAGCGTGGAGACCAGCCATCCGGCGGCCACCACGGGGCCGAGCCCCGGAATGGCCAGCATGCCGAGGCCGGCGAGAAGCCCTGCGCCGCCGCCCGCGAGCGTACCCACGGTAGCGCCCGTACCAGCACCGTCGCTGACGTCGTCGTCATGATGGTTCGTGCCGTCGAAGGTCCGGCTGGCGTGCGATGAATAACGATCACCGTCGTTGCTGGCGACGAGGCTGATATCGCGGTGCGAAACGCCTGCCGCTTCCAGGCGGCGGACGGCCTCGGAGGCATCCTCGTAGCTGTCAAAAAACGCCGTGATGGTCTTATTGGTCATGTCTGTTCCACTTCTTCAGAAAGGATCCCGTCAGCCAGCAGCCGGCCGGGTGGCGTCACAAAAGTCGGATGGGCACGCGCTTACTGCGCCTGCACGGTGCCCTTGTAGTCGATGGCGACACTCGCGGACTTGCCGTCACGTTGCGCCTTGCCGCGCCAGATGCCCTGATCGTCCTTGCGCAGCTCGGTGACGTTGCTGAAGCCTTGCGCCTCAAGACGGGAGCGCGCCTGTGCTTCCGTGAAGCTGTTGGCACCCGGCTCGACGGCGCCGGTGGTCTGCGGGCTGTCGGCGGGCTTGTGGGTTACGGCGGGATTGGAGGAGTCGTTGCTGTTCATCGGCTGCGCGGCCGAGGATCCAGAGCTTTGAGAGTTCGTGGATTGGGCAACGGCACCCGTGGCCAGGGCCGACAGGACGGCGAGTGTTGCGAAGCCGAGACGGATCAAGGTTCTTCTCCAGTGTTGTAAGCGCGTAGCTTCTCAATGTGCGATCACGGCGACAGTTCCGAGTGCCAAGCTCGTGGAGTTCCTCCTCATGAGGCCGATGTGCACCGCCGCTCATGCCTCACAGGATGACGGTTACGTTATTTCGCGCATGCCAACGCCGTTCGGTTTCCGGCGGCGTGGAGGGACGGACGATGCCACTCCGGTCTGGCCGATCGTGACCGGTGCTGCCACAGTGCCGCCCGATGCAACCCTCGGACGATCAGTCCGAGTGCGGCGCTTGCTGTTCCGAGGCTCAGGGTATGTCCCGGGTTCCGTATCAAACTAGCTGGGAGTTCATTCCGGGTTTAACCCATGTTAACGTTCCGGCCGAATGCGGCGGCGGATCGGGCTGAGGGCCTCGTCGTCGATTCGGCCGGGAGGCGTGTCATGCATGACGTGAGCCCCATCGGACTGCATGCGCAGCTCGTGCCGCGGTCGCAGCGGATCGCGCATTGGGTGAACGGAGCCGTCACTGGGACGGCGCTGCTGTCATTCCTGATCGCCGCCGCCGTCCTGCTCTGGCAGGCCCAGCATGAGCGGCATGACCTGATCCACCGGGGGCTCACGGCCGCAGCCGCAGCCGCCGTCATGGTGGACCGCGAGACCCAAGCCCTCGGCAATACGCTCAGGGGGCTGTCGCGATCACCGCTGCTCGAGGCGGACGATCTCGCGTCCTTCCGACGCCAACTGGTCGCGACGCCGCGCCCGGAGGGCTCCCGCTTCGTCCTCTGGACGGCACGGGGCCAACTGATCAATACGGTGGTTCCCATCGGCGGGGCGCTGCCCTCCCTACCCGACATGCCGAGGGCTGAGGAGCGAATGGCTCGGCTGAGGCAGGCCGGGCTCGTCCTGTCAGAGCGGCTCCGGAGCCCACTCGACGGGCGGTGGATGGTCGCCGTGAGCCTGTGGCTCGACCATCCCCAAGGTCGCCCCGAACGCGCGCTCACGCTGGTGGTGCCCGAAGAGCATCTCGCCGCGGCTGCGCAGGATGCAGTCGTTGCCGACGGCTGGCGAACGCTCATTCTGGACCGCAGGCTCCAGCCACTGGCGGGGCCGGCGCTGCCGCCGGACTTCATCGACCGGCTGTCGGACCAGGAGCATGACGGACATTTCACGGCCGGCACCGGCGACCATCGGATGATCGGGGCCTTTTCCCGGTCGGGCGTGTCCGGCTATACCGCTCTGGCGCTCGCCCCGGCCGGCCTTGCAGAGGGTCCGGTTCGGCAGGCCCTTCACCGAATCGCACTGGCCGGGTCCGTGCTGCTCCTGTTCGGAATCGCTTCGGCTACCATGCTGATGCGCCGTGTCGGCCCGGTCGATGCTCTCTGGGCTGATGCTGCGGCGACGCGAGGCGAGCTTGCTGCGGCGAACGCTCGCCTCAATGCGATCCTTGAAAGCGTGAGCGACTGCCATTTCACCCTCGACCGCAGCTATCGGATCACCAAAGTGAACGCGGCAGCCATGCGTTGGTGGGGGCTCCCGCGGAGTACGGCAGCGGGATGGTCCTACTTCGCACTCGTGGGGCACGATCCGGCGATCGATGCCGCCTTGGAGCAGGCCATTGAGCACCGACGGGAATTCCGAGGCGAGCTGCCGTCCGTCTATCATCCGGGCCGCACCATCGATTACAGAGTCTATCCTTCGCCCGAGGGTGCCAGCGTCTTCTTCAGCGACGTGACGGAGCGCAACGCGGCCCTTCTGACCATCCGAGAGGAGCGCGAACTCCTGCAATCGTCGCTCGATGCGCTCTCGGCGCACGTCGCCTTCCTTGACGAGGGGGGCACGATCATCGCGGTCAACGCAGCTTGGCGGCGGTTCGCCCGCGACAACGGGTTCGGCGACCCGGCGCACGGGATCGGAGCGAGCTATCTCGCCGCCTGTGCAGCCGAGGAGCCGATCCTCAGGGGCATGGAAGCTCTGGTCGCGGGCGCCGAAAGCCGGTTCCACACCGTTTACCGCTGCAATTCTCCCGATGGCCAACGCTGGTTTCAACTCTGGGCGAACCGCTTCTTGGCAGGTGGGAAGGTCCGGATCATCGTGGCTCACGAAGACATCACCGACGTGATCGATGCGCGGGTGGCCATGGGTGAGATGTCGGAGCGGCTGCTCACGCTCCAGGAGGAGGAGCGCCAGCGCATCGCGGCCGAGCTGCACGATTCCACGGCGCAACACCTGGTGGCCGCGGGCCTGCACCTCATGCGGGTCGACCCCTTCATCGAGCGCTCGGCCGGCAAGCGGATCATCGACGAGATCGACCGCTCCCTCGAATCCGCTCTGAAGGAGCTCCGGGTCTTCACGTACCTGCTGCATCCCCGCGAGCTGGAGACCGAGGGATTGGCGGGCGCCGTGCGCTCGTTCACGGACGGCTTCTCCGACCGAACGGCGCTTCCCGTCTCGGTGCGGATTGCCGAGCGGATCGACGGCCTTCCGCTCGACCTCCAACGGACCCTGCTGCGCATCGCCCAGGAGGCTCTGACCAATGTGCATCGCCATGCCGGGGCCAGCCGGGTCGTCGTCGCGCTGCGCCTGACGTCCGGTGGCGTGATCCTGTGCATCGGCGACGACGGGCGTGGCATGCGCCGACCGTCGCCCTCCGGCCATCAGACCCTCGGGGTCGGCATTCCCGGCATGCGGATCCGGCTGCACCAGTTCGGCGGCAGTCTGCGCATCCGGAGCAGCCGACAGGGTACGATCGTACGGGCCTTCATCCCACATGAGGGCTGGAACATCGGCTGCAACGCCTCGCAGGAGGCAGGTCCGGCCCACCCGGCACGACAGGCGGGAGAATAGGGTACTTTCCCGCACGCCGTTCGGGGTTTTTCCCGAGTGCCGCAGTCGTGGTTTCGCGCTATGGGGGAATGTGCGGAGGAGAGCGGAGCCATGGTGCGTATCCTGATCGCCGACGACCATGACGTGGTCCGTTCCGGGCTCCACACGATCCTGAGCGCTCAACCGGGCTGGGAGGTGGTGGCCGAGGCCGAGAACGGGCGGCAGGCCGTACAGCTTGCTGCCGAGACGCAGCCGGACGTGGCCATCCTCGATTATCAGCTCCCGCTTCTCAACGGCGTCGACGCCACGCGCGAGATCCGCGCTTTCCAGCGCCAGACCGAGGTGCTGATCTTCACCATGCATGAGAGCGAGCCCCTGCTGAGGGAGCTGCTCCAGGCCGGCGCGCGGGGATACCTGCTCAAGTCCGACGCCCGCAAGTTCCTGATCGCAGCGGTGGAGTCGCTCTCCCATCACAAACCATTCTTTACGGGAAAGATCTCAGAGACGCTCCTGAACGCCTATCTGGCGCACGGCCACGCGGTCGACAGCACCCTGACCACGCGGGAACGAAGCGTGGTCCAGCTGATCGCCGAGGGCCACAGCAACAAGGAGGTGGCGCAGATTCTGGGGGTCAACCTCAAGACGGTGGAAAGCCACCGTGCTGCGGCCATGCGCAAAGTCAATGTCAAATCCACCGCCACCCTGGTGCGCTACGCGATCCGCAACAAGCTCGTCGAACCGTAGGCGACATGCCCGAAGCAAATTCAGGGATCATTCCCGGGCGCGTCAGGTTGCTCCTCGGTTGCGACACGACACAGGTTGAAGGATGATCGCGCCATCATATGCGGTGGCCACCCTGTATCCCGGGATGCGGGTTCCCGACGTATTGCGCGTTGCTGTTGACCGTCGGGCGAGGGGCCATGAACCACTGCGGGAGCGTGGTTCTCGTGCGGCTGAAACCGAGCGAGGATCTCGAGGTTGATCTTACCCCCGAAGGCCGTCGCTCTTCATGATCGTGCTGGTATCATTCCGCCGGTGCGGCGGAGGCGACGCCGATGACTTGGGCGGATGGTTCCTCGCCGAGCCAGCGGTAGAGGATAATCCTGGAACTGCGCGGTTTTAGGAAAACCTGAGGCGGGATCAGGAACTACCGAGGTCCACGAGCCGATCGACCGTATCCGCAGGACCGTCGGTTGAGTCGGCGAAGGATCGGTTCTGACGTGGCAGGTTGCCGCCTGGAAGCCGGGGCCACTGTCAGCAGGGAGCACCGCTCGCCGGATGCGGAGCTTTCCCGCCAAGCTCTCGCAGGCCACTATCGCCGTTTGCTCCGTTCGGACGAGACGTTCTCGGCAGCGTCCTGAACGGCCGTGGCCGGGTCGATCTAGTCGAGGATACGCCGGCCCGCGTCGTCCCGCCGCGAGGGTTCGAACCTGGAACCCTAGTGGAAAAGCAGCCGGAGAGCCGGAGACACAAGCTTCAAACCTGGATGGGAGCAAAAGCCGCTAATTGCTTGAAAGAAGAGCTGGCTGGGGGACCTGGATTCGAACCAAGACTAACGGAGTCAGAGTCCGCTGTTCTACCATTAAACTATCCCCCATCGAAGCCACGGGGATCCTTTGACCTGTCTGGAGCGTGTCTCAGCATGTCAGGCGGGATCCGGAACCGGCGTCGCGGTTGGCGCTGAGATAGGGGGCTTTTGACGCGTCGTCAAGCCTTCAAATCGGGCCCCGCTCGCGAACCCCCTATGTGTCCAGCGACCCGCCTTCCGGCGGAGCGTTCAGGTCGAGCTCCGATCTGAGCCGGGCCTCGTCCTCCGCCGCCTCGGCGTCGGCGGCGATGCGCTCGTACCGGTCCAGGGCCCCTTGAAGGATGTAGGCGGCGGCCATCTTGTCGACCGCGTCGGCCCGCTTGGCCCGGGAGGCGTCTGCGTCCAGGAGGGTGCGGGTCACCACCATGGTGGACATCCGCTCGTCCCAGAACAGGACCGGCAGGGGCAGGAGGGGCTTCAGGTTGCGAACGAAGGCGCGGGTGGCCTGGGAGCGGGGGCCCTCCGTGCCGTCCATGTTGAGCGGCAGGCCGAAGACGAGGCCACCAACCTCATAGCGCGCGGCGAGATCCTTGATGCGCCCCACATCTGGGGTGAACTTCACCCGCTTGATCGTCTCGAGAGGCGTCGCGATCCGCCGCTCCACGTCGGAGAGGGCGAGACCGATAGTCTTGGTGCCCAGATCAAGGCCCATGAGGCGGGCCCGTGGCGCCAGTCCGTCAATGAAGGCGACCAGTTCGTCGTCGCGTGAGATCATGGGTTGCCTCCTCGTCGAACCTGCCGGATCCAGCCAGTACAGGGGAAGTCGCTCCGCGTCGAGATCAGGCTGCGCGGCTTGCGGGACCGGGAGATGATGGGGCAGGACTTGCGGTATCGGCGCCGGACCGCAAGGCGTCTCCCGATTTCGTGAACAGATGGCAGGATTCCCGGTCAAGTTCGAGACCTACCATCGCGCCGACCGAGTGACGCGCGTCGCCCGGCTCGCGCAATGTCAGGCGGCGGCCCTGGCCGACATCCACATAGAGAAGATGGTTCTCGCCCAGTTGCTCCACCAGCTCGACCCGCCCCGTGAACGAACCCTGAGCACTCACGCGCACATGGTCGGGCCTTACCCCGAGCGTGACGTTATCGCCCGGCTGGACGCGTTCCGGTGCGGCCGGAACCGCAAGAGTGCCGCCGCTCGGCAGGGCGACCAGCACCTCGTTCGGTCCGACGCCCGCGATCGGACAGGGAATGAAGTTCATCTGCGGCGAGCCGATGAAGCCGGCGACGAAGAGGTTGGCCGGGCGGTGATAGAGCTCGAGCGGCGTGCCCACCTGCTCGATTCGGCCTGCATTGAGCACCACGATCCGATCGGCGAGAGTCATGGCCTCCACCTGGTCGTGCGTCACGTAGATCATCGTGGCACGGGTGTCCGTGTGAAGCTTGGCGATCTCGATTCGGGTCTGGACGCGCAGCGCCGCGTCGAGGTTCGAGAGCGGCTCGTCGAAGAGGAACACTTTCGGATCGCGCACGATGGCGCGACCGATGGCGACACGCTGGCGCTGACCGCCGGAGAGCTGCCTCGGTTTGCGGTCGAGGAGCGAGTCGATCTGGAGCAGGCGCGCGGCCTCGCGCACCTTGGCGTCGATCTCGGCTTTCGAGGATTTCGCCAGCTCCAGGCCGAAGGCCATGTTGTCGTAGACGGTCATGTGAGGATAGAGCGCGTAGGATTGGAACACCATGGCGATCCCGCGCTTGGCCGGAACGAGGTCGTTCACGCGGTCGCCTCCGATGAAGAGCTCGCCCGCCGTGATGTCCTCGAGACCGGCGATGAGGCGGAGCAGGGTCGACTTCCCGCAGCCGGACGGGCCGACGAAGACCACGAACTCGCCGTCGCGGATGTCGAGATCGATGCCGTGGATGACCTTCACCCGGGCGAAGGATTTCTGCACGTTCTTGAGGACGACATCAGCCATTGCATGTATTTCCTTGGACTAACCCTTCACGGCACCGGCCGTCAGTCCCGCCACGATCTTGCGCTGGAAGACGAGCACGAGCGCGATGATCGGGATGGTCACGATCACGGACCCGGCCATGATGGTGCCCCAGGGCAGCTCGTAAGCCGTCGATCCGCTCATGAGGGCGATGGCGGGCGGCACCGTGCGCCGCTCGTTGGTGAGCGTGAAGGTGAGGGCGAAGAGAAACTCGTTCCACGAGACGATGAAGGCGAGGAGACCCGTGGTCACGGCGGCCGGCGCCATGAGCGGCAGAAACACCCGCCGCACGACGATCCACGGAGTTGCGCCGTCGACGAAGGCCGCCTCCTCGATCTCCTTCGGCAGGTCGCGCATGAAAGTTGTGAGCACCCAGATCGTGAAGGGCAGGGTGAGCATGAGATTGGCCAGAATCAGGCCGGGCAAGGTGTTGTAGAGGCCAAAAGCCCGGATCAGCTCGAACATGCCGGCGAGCACCGCCACCTGTGGGAACATCGAGACGGCGAGGATCGTCATGAGCAGCAGTGAGCGGCCGCGAAACGCAATACGTCCGAACGCATAGGCGGCCGTGATCCCCAGACCCAGCGACAAGGCGACAACGGCGCCCGACACGATGACGGAGTTCAGGATGTTGCGGCCGAAGGGCTGGCGCTCGAACACCGCCGCATAGTTCGTCAGGTCGAGGCGCTCGGGCCAGTAGGCCACCGAGAACAATTGGCTTCCAGAGCGAAACGACGAGATGATCGCGTAATAGAAGGGGAACAGCGCGAAAAGCGCGATGACGATCACGAGCAGCCAAAAGCCCGCCCGGGCGAGAAGCTTCATCGCGGATCCTCTCCGAGACGCACGCGCCCGGCCGCGAGCGTGATCACGACGACGAGGGCGATGATGAGGAAAATCAGGGTCGCGGCGGCGGAGCCGAGTCCCACCTCCTGAAAGTCCACGAGCTGCTGGCGCGCATAGACCGACATGGAGGCCGTTTCCTTGGCGTTCGACGTCAGGACGTAGATCAGGTCGAACACCCGCATGGCATCGAGAGAGCGGAAGATCACCGCGACGAGCAGCGCCGACTTGATGAGCGGCAGGGTCACGCGGAAGAAGACCCGGATGGGGGATACGCCGTCGACTTTCGCGGCCTCGTAGATGTCCTGCGGCAACATCTGAAGAGCGGCCAGAATGAGCAGGGCCATGAATGAGGTGTGCTTCCAGACATCCACCATGACGGCGGCCCACAAGGCCGTGTCGGCATTCGCCGTCCATGGCACCGGGGCGGCGATCAGGCCGATACGCAGGAGGAGGTCGTTGATGACGCCGAACTGGTCGTGCAGCATCCAGTTCCACATCTTGGCCGACACGATGGTCGGGATTGCCCAAGGAATGAGGATGACGGCCCGCATGAGGCCGCGGCCCGGAAAGGCCGCGTTCAGGATCAGCGCGAGCACCATTCCGAGCACTGTTTCGAGGGAGACGGACACCAGTGTGAACCAGAGGGTATTCCAGACGGAATGCCACCAGTCAGGCTCGGTCAGGATCCCGAACCACTCGCCGTCGTAGTTGGCGAGGTAGTTCTCAAGGCCGATGAACTCGTACTCGCTCAGCGAATTGAGGCTGGCATCTGTGAAGCTGAACCAGATCGTCCGCGCCAGGGGCCAACCCGCGATGAGCGCAACCACGACCAGGCTCGGCGCGACGAAGAGCCAGGCCGCCCTGATGCGCGAGCGCGTGAGGGAGGAGCGGCGTCCCTTGACAATCACCTGCCCGGGAGCGCTGGCCTCGGCGACGGCACCGCTCATGATCATTGCCAGCCGTTGCGCTTGATCCGCTTGAGGTCCCGGTCGAGGCGGTTGAGCGCCTGCGAGGGGTCAGATTTCTTGGACAGCACCTGGTGGACGGCGTTGAAGAACTCGGTTGAAACCTTGTTGTAGTTCTGTCCCGTCACGGTCGCGGGGCGCGCGACCGCATTGCTGAACACGTCCACGAGGTCGCCGATGAACGGATTGGCCCTAGAGATGTCCGTGTCACTGTAGAGCGACACGATGGTCGGGTTGAAGGAGCCTGCAACCGCCCGGCGCTTCTGCTCAGCCTCGCTCGTCAGATACATCACGAGATCCGTCGCGGCATCCGTGTTCTTGGAGTATTTCGAGACGGCGAGAAGTTGGCCGCCAAGAGTACCCGCGTGGCGCCCGTCGGCTCCCCCTTTCGGCAGGGGTGCGATTCCGACCTTGTCCTTGATGGTGCTGTCGCCGCCCTGCGCCAGTGCCCAAGCATAGGGCCAGTTGCGCATGAACGCTGCATTGCCGGCCTGGAAGATGCCGCGGGCTTCCTCCTCCGTGTAGTTGAGAACGCCTTCGGGCGTAATCGTTCCGACCCAGCCCGCCGCCGCCTTCAGCGCCTCGGCGGCCTTCGGGTTCTCAATGGTGACCTCGCCCTTCTCGTCCACGATGGTTCCGCCGTTATGGGAGGCGACCCATTCCAGCGCATTGGTCGTCAGCCCCTCGTAGGCGCGGCCCTGCCAGGTGTAGCCCCAGAAGTCGGCTTTTCCCTCCTTGCGCTCGCCTTCCTGGATGAGGCGCGCCGTCTCGCCGAGATCGGCCCAGGTCTCCGGCACGGGCCGCTTGTATTTGTCCAGAAGGTCCTTGCGGTAGTAGAGCAGGCCGGCATCGGCAAACCAGGGTATGGCCATGAGCTTGCCCTCGACGCGGCTCGTCTCGACCATGGCGGGAAGATGGTCGCCGATGATGGCTTGTCCCTTGGAGGTCAGGTCGAGCAGGTGGTTGCCCAGGGTGCCCGTCCAGACCACGTCGATCTGGAACACGTCGATGTCGCCGGCGCCGGCCGCAAGGAGCTGCTGGAAGAGTGCCAGACGCTCCGTCGCGGAGTTGGGCGTCGAGACGATCTTGACCGTGTTACCGGTCTTGGCCGCCCAGGCATCGACGCCCTGCTTGCAGATCTCGTATTCCTTGCCCAGCGCGCTGCATGAGATCGAGATCTCGACCCCCCAGGCGCTGGTAGTGGCGAGAAGCCCTGCGGCGGCTGCGAGGCTGGCGATGAGGCGCGACATGGCTATCCTCCTGCAGGCTTGAGGTTTATTGCTTAGCTTCTTAAAGCCCCACTGGCCGATTTGTTCCTATCGAACGTGGTCAAGGGAGCGCTTCCGCTCCATCTGATGTTGCCGAAAACGAGGGTGTTCTCATGAAAATCACATGGTTCGGTCATTCCGCCTTCCGTCTCGACTTTGCCGGCAAGGCCCTGCTCATCGATCCGTTCTTCACCGGCAATCCGGCATTCGAAGGCGACAGGGCGAAGATCACCGACGGCGTCTCTCACATCCTGCTCACCCACGGCCATGGAGACCATGTGGGAGATACGGCCGATATCGCGAAGGCGACCGGCGCTAAAGTGGTGACCAATTTCGAGCTCTGCATGTATCTCGCCAAGCAGGGCGTCGAGAGCTTCGATCCCATGAACACGGGCGGTACGACTGACCAGGGCGGCTTTACCGTCACCCTCGTGCGGGCGGACCACTCCTCGGGCTTGGTGGAAATGGACGTGAATTTCCCGCTCGGCAGCGCCAACGGGATCATCGTGAAGGCGCCCGGTGAGCCGACCGTCTATCACATGGGTGATACCGACATCTTCGGCGACATGGCCCTGATCGCCGAGATTCATAGGCCGGACGTTGTGATCGTGCCCATCGGCGACCGCTTCACCATGGGGCCGGAGGTCGCGGCGCTCGCGGTCGAGCGCTATTTCAGCGGCGCCAAGGCGGCCATCCCCTGCCATTACGCCTCCTTCCCGCCGCTCGTCCCCGACGCGGACCGCTTCGTGGTGGCCCTGGACGGCAAGGGCATCCAGGTCGTGGTGCCCCACAAGACGGTAGGCGTGACGGTGTGAGGTCTACCCTCGACGTCATCACCGGGCTTGTCCCGGTGATCCCGCTTGCTTGAGGTGCGGCGCTTTTCTGATCGGGATGGCCGGCACAGGGCCGGCCATGACGGGCGGAGGGTGGCGGGACGCAGGAGCGTCGC